>CANRFD010000054.1 GCA_947629845.1 uncultured Clostridia bacterium | reverse complement strand
GTTTTTTCCGCATAAAGCTCCCCGCTGCGCCGCGCGGCGCCGCACCTGCGGCACGCCGCCGCTTGGCGCAGCGGGGAGCTTTTTTTGGAAGCGGCGCGCTCCGCTTGCGCTTCACGCTTGTTCCATAGTAATGGTAGCACGGAAAAATTTTTTTGTGTTCGATGTATGCCACTTTTTTGATGAAAGTTTGGTGAAAGTTTTTTTGGGAGGGGCAAGAGGCGGGAAATCAGGGCGGATCCCCACCCCTACCCCTCCCCTTGACGCAAGGGGAGGGCAAGGACGAGGCGGGGACGGGCAAGGGCGGGTGGCTACTTCGCCCCCTGTGGGGCTCGTGCCGCCCTTCGACGGCATAATATGTGCGGGCGGTTCAACATGACGTGATTATGTGGCGTGCCCCACCCCCGTCCCTATGGGACACCCCCTCCCGAGGAGGGGGCGGGGTTACGCGTCATTCTGACGGGAGCGCAGCGACCGAAGAATCCCGATATGGAGAGTTCGGACTTCGTTGTTCGGGATCCTTCGCGGATAGACCGCGGCGGACTGCGTAAAACAATTCGGCTCAGGATGACGCGGTTAACCATGCGGGCAAGAACTGAATAAAAAAATGCCGCGGGGAAGCGCGGCAAAGTGTTGGTTGGGTTTTGGTTACTTGGTATCGGGTGTTTCCAAATTTCAATAAGGACATGTTTCGACGACGAAGCCCCGCCGATTGTGTCGGCGGGGCTTCTGCTCAACATGACGTGATTTTGGTGTTTCTCTCTGTGCTCCCATCTTCGGAGATGAAGAAAATCAAAATCGGGTTACTTGGTATCGGGTGTTTCCAAATTGGTAGCAGGTGCGTCGCCGATCTCCGCGGGAGAGATGTTTTCCGCGGTTGCGGGCGAAGCGGTGTTGTCGGCGGCTGCAATTTCGGCGGGTGCGATGTTTTCCGCAGTTGTGTTCTCCGCAGTTGTGTTCTCCGCAGTTGTGTTCTCCGCGGCCTCTACGGGTTCGTCGGCAGTCACGGGTTCGTCGGCGGTTGCGGGCTCGGCGATGGCGGTGGAGGTAGCGGTCTCGGCGGCGGGCTGTTTGGCGGCGGGGGCGTTGAACTTTCTCGCCTCGCGGATAAACGCCCTCGAGCTGAACACCAGTATGCCGACGGCGATGACGATGGCGATGTCCACAAACACGAAGGAGTTGTAGCCGAGGCTATACAGCCATGCGCTCATCGGCTCGCCCGCGGGGGTGTAGGCGTATTCCGAGAAGGCGAACACGCCCGAGAGGACGTGGCTTGCAAACCGCAGTGCGCTGGCGACGACGGCGCCGAGGGCGAACTGCACCTGCGGGAGCTTCTCCAACTTCTTGACGTTCGCAAAGAGGCCGGCTGCGCCGATGCAGGCAAAGGCGATGGGGTAATCGAGCAAGAACTGTGCGGGGTGGATGATCCAAGGATCCTGCACGGCCTGCAGAATGCCATAGATGAAGCCCGCGAACACGCCCTTCTTCACGCCGAACATGTAGGAATAGATCATGAGCGGCAGGAGGGAGGCGATCGTCACCGAGCCGCCCTGCGGCATGTGGAACACCGAGAGGTAGGAGAGGGCGAAGCTCATCGCGATGCAGACGGCGGCATAGGCGACGGACTTGGAGTCGAAGCCCTTCCTATCCTTCCGCCCGAAGAAGAGGGCGATAAAGACGAGCACGCCGATGAGCACGGCCGCGCACACATAGAGCAGGACGTTTTCCGTCGTGGTGATGGTGACCTCGTTGTTGGTCTCGCCGGCGCCCGAGGAGAGATAGACCCCGAGGCAGACGAGCAGGGCGATGGCCGCCGCACCCGCAACTGCGCCCGCGACGATCGCCGCGATCTTCATGGGCTTCTTTCCGAAGAGGGAGGCGACGTACACCGCCGCGACGCCCAAGACGACGGCGGCGCCCAAGACGACGGTGGGGTAGAGCACGAGGTCGAACACGGCATCGCTCTCCGCCATGTCCATAAATTCGAGGGAGAGCATGGCGACGATGACGGCGGCGGCAAAGCCGACGGCGAGCGTGACGGCCGTCGTGAAGAAGCGTTTGAACCGATCCTGCCGCTTGAACCACACGAACAGCCCCACGGCGAGGAGCACGGCGGCGAGCGCAACGGCCGCCCAGAGGAACACGGTGGCAAGATTTTGCTTCGCGAACGACGTCCAGATGTCGGGATAGTCGTAGTGCTTGATCTTGCTGCCGTCGGGCAGCTCTTCTTTCCAATAGTCCTGATAGGCTGCCATAAGGGAATTGAGTAACATAAAAACCTCCTTTGAGTGGCTCTTTTGATAGCCTTCGCATCTCTTTGTCGCGCTTGCGTTTTCCCTTGGTCATTTACCTTTTAGTAAACTCCCTTCGGGAAATCCGCGCGCTCCTCGAGCTGCTCGGCTCTGAAAAGAGCCCATATAGCCTAAAAAATAAAGCCCGCAATACGTTGCGGGCGCAAAAACACTCTCTTTCAATCTCGTTCTTTCGTTCAAGTATTACCTTGTCCGATTCCAATGGTATGATCTCAGCCTTTCGGCACCCACGACGGATATTCAAATTGTGCTTTGATTATAGCACGCTTTTTCCGCAAAGTAAATTGTTTTTCGGGGGGAAATATGATATAATCGAAAAAAGAGGTTTTGCTATGGAAAAATTTTATGCCCATCTCGACAGAATGAAATTCATCCGCCGCTGGCAGCTCATGCGGTGCACCCGCGACGAGAACATCATGGAGCACTCGCACTCCGTCGCCGTGCTGACCCACGCGCTGTGCGTCATCGAAAACAGCGTGTTCGGCGGCAACGTAAACATTCAGAACGCCGTGTTTTACGCCCTCTATCACGAGGTGAGCGAGGTCATGACGGGGGATCTGCCCACGCCCGTAAAGTACTTCAACAACAGCATTCACGGCGAATACGAGAAGCTCGAACAGCTCGCCGTGGACAAGATCGCCGCCACCCTGCCCGAGGAGATGCGAGAGGTGATCTATCCCTACCTCCGCGCCGAGGACGACGGGGAGGCCTATATGTTTATGAAGGCGGCGGATAAGCTCTCCGCCTACATCAAGTGCCTCGAGGAGCTGCGCTCGGGCAACAAGGAGTTCTCCAAGGCGGAAAAGACCATCTGCCGCTCGCTGAAGGGGCTGAATATGCGCTCCGTGGACTACTTCTTCGAACACTTCATCCCCGCGTTTTCGCTGACGCTGGATGAGTTGGAGGGGCTGTGATTTCGTTGAATTTCTTTTTTCGCCTGCGGCTTGGTGCCGCGGCTCGAAAATAAATTCAACGAGGAAATCGGCGCGTTTGGGATATCAGGTTGGTCGTCGCGGTCGCTTTAGAAAACAGTAAGCGCGAAGTGTCGCGCAAATTGGGTGCGCTGCCGCAAAAGCGTGGTTTTGCTCCGCGCCAAGCGGCGCCGTGCAGTAGCTCGCCGCCGCGATAGCTTTGGTTCGTTGAATTTCTTTTTTCGCCTGCGGCTTGGTGCCGCGGCTCAAAAATAAATTCAACGAGGAATGTAACGCGTTTAGGATATCGAGTTGGTCGTCGCGGGCGCTTGAGAAAACAGTAAGCGCGAAGTGTCGCGCAAATTGTGTGCGCTGCCGCAAAAGCGTGGTTTTGCTTCGCGCCAAGCGGCGCCGTGCGGTAGCTCGGCGCCGCGGTAGCTCTGGTTCGCATTGAACAGGCGGCGCGGTAGCTGCGGGGGCGGGAGATGGGCGGGGCAGGATATTCAGACCCGATGTGCAATTACGTCCACGCAGCATAAATACGTCACCTTGAGCGTAGTCGAAAGGTGTCCGCATTATAATAAGGACATGTTTCGACACGCCGCAAGGGCAGCGGCGGCTCAACATGACGTGATTTTGTGACACCCCTTCAGTCTCGGCTAAGGCCTCGACAGCTCCCCCTCGAGGGGGAGCCAAGACGGGGCGGCGGACAGCAAGGGATTGTAGCCCCACCCCCGCCCCTGCGGGACACCCCCTCCCGAGGAGGGGGCAAAGGCGGCGGACTTTCTCCCAAAAGAATCGGGTTTTTGATTGACGGGGCGGAAAGAATCGGCTATAATAGAGGCACTATCTATTTCGGAGAACAGGATGGAAAACGAACAAACTAACGGCTTCACCATCGGCGAACTTTGCCGCATGATCGTAAAGCGCATCTGGTATGTGCTCGGCGCGGCGGTGCTCGTTGCGCTTCTCACCGTGCTCATCGTGTATTTTGCCGTCAATCCCGCCGAGCGGCTGTATTCCATGCAGTTCGCCCTCGTATTCCCCAACGGTTCCGAGCCCGCCTATCCCGACGGCGAGCCCTTCTTCTACCAGGATATGGTGACGAAGGAGCACCTCGACCGCGTGAAGGGCGGCGAAGGGCTGGCAGACATCGACGTCGACCGCATGATCCGTGCGAACGACATCGGGATCTTTGCCGGCGAAAAGGAGGACGGTGGCGCGGCGGACTATTCCGGGAAATACACCGTGAGCGTAAAGACCTCCTACTTTACGGGCAAGGAGCAGGCGGAGGCCTTCATCCGCGGCATTGCGCAGGCCGTTGTCGACGTGATGCACGCCGAAGCGGGAGCGGTGGACTATACCGTCTCCAAGGAGACGTTCGACAAGGCGCCCTTCGAGGAACGGCTGACCCTGCTTGCGCAGGAGCGCGAGACGATGCTGGAAAAATACGACGAGTGGATCGCCATCTACGACGCCGCCTACAAGCTTGATATCGGCGGAACGGTGCAGTCTTTGAAGGACTACAGGGCGTCCGTGACGGCGTGCTTCGGCGAGAGCGTGCAGAAGGAGCTCGAGGAGGAACTTTTGAGCGGCGGCTACCACTATACCGATGACTTTAAGGCGTATACCGATAAGTTGGAGGAGGAGTACGCCCGCAACGCCGCGGAGATCGAGGAGCTGAAAACGGTGAACGCCGCCCAGCCCGCCGCGGTTTCCCTTGCCGTCTATTCGGAGGACGGGGTGCAGATCGGCTCTGCAGACCCCAACGTCTCGCAGCGGCTCGTCGAACTCATCAAGCGCAACAACATGATCGCACATTGGCTGGGCAAGGACGGCAAGACGGCGACGCTCACCGAGGCGAAAAATACGGCGTTCGGCGAACGGCTCGAGGCGGAGCGCGTTAAGCTCGGACAGGCTGCAGCGCAGCTCACCGCGGTGACGGGGGCCATCTATAACCGCGGCATGGCGGCGCGCTTCGAGATGCAGCGCGTGGAGACGGAGGGCGGCGTGAGCGTCATCTTTGCCGGCGTCGCGGCGGCCGTCGTGGCCTTCCTCGCGGCGTGCGTCGTGGTGTGCGCGGTAGAGACCGCTCGCAAGAAAAAGGCGCATGCGCTTCCCGCAGGGACGGGAGAGCCCGCAGGGGGCGCTTCCCCCGAGAAACCTTCGCCCGAGGAAACTTCGCCGGAAAAGAACGACTGACCATTTGCCGCGCTTGGCCGCGGCATTTTTTTGTTATGCCATACTACATCTATCTGTTGGAATGCGCCGACGGGAGCCTGTACACGGGCTTTACGACGGACGTCGGGCGGCGGCTCAAGACACATAATGCGGGGAAGGGGGCGAAATATACGCGTTCGCGCCTGCCCGTGCGGCTTGTGTATTCCGAGGAATACGCCACGGAACACGAGGCGCGCAGCCGCGAATGCGCCGTGAAAAAACTGACCCGCGCCGAGAAATTCGCCCTGATCGGCGGGAGAAATTCGCCCTGATCGGCGGAAAAGGAGAATAAAATGAAACATTACCGTCTTAAAATGAGTATCTGCGGGGCGCTGCTCGCGGTGTTCGTCGCGCTCGGGGTATTTTTGGGCGTGTGGTTCTTCGCCGCGGACTATTCGGAATTTGACAACGCCGCGCACGCGGAGGAGCCCCTTCCCGACCTCTCGGACGGGTTCGTGCCGCAGGGGCTGAGCGCGTGGCCGACGGGGGAGGCGTTCGGCGGCTACACCGTCGCCGTGAGCGGTTACTATAAGGACGCGCCCTCGCGCGTGTATTTGCTCGGCGGCGGCAAGGCCGACTTCTTCACCGTGGAACGGGACGGGAAGGCGCTCAAGACGCACTTCGGCGGCATCGCGGCGACGGAAAACTACCTCTATCTGACGAGCGGCAACGAAATTTTGCGCGTGTCCGTGGCGGAGGCGGTTTCGGCGGCAAAGACGGGCGGCGCGGCGGCCGTGCACGACGGGTTCGACGCGGGCATGGGGCTGGCGTTCTGCTCCATCTCCGAGGGCAAGCTGTACGTCGGGGAATTTTACCGCGCGGGCAACTATGAGACGGACGAGAGCCACCATATTGAGCACATGGGGGCGGAAAATCGCGCCCTCGTGTACCGCTATGCGCTTGCGGACAGCGACGGGAGCATCGTGGAGAGCGAGACGCCCGAGGCCGTTTTCTCCGTCCGCGGACTGGTGCAGGGCATCGCCGTGGAGGGCGGGAACGTGTACTTTTCCTGCTCGTGGGGGCTGGCGGACAGCACGCTGGAGCGGCACGAGGCGCCCGCTGCGCCCATCGGCACGTTTTCGGTGAACGGCAGCGACGTTCCGCTCTACTTCTTCGGGAGCGAGACGCTGCGCGCCGCCCGCACCGTGCCCTGCATGAGCGAGGGCATCTTCCTGAAAGAGGGGCGGCTGCACGTGCTCTTCGAGTCGGCGTGCAACAAATATAAGACCTTCGTGCGGCGGAAAACCAAGGAGACGGTGTCGCTGCCGCTCGACTTTTTCGCATGAAATACCTGTTTGCCGCGCTGCGGTTTTTCGAGGACGGCAACATTTCGGACAGGGTGTATTGGTACCTGTGCGACTTCCCCGTGGAGGCGGGCGAGGAGGTGTTCGCGCCCGTGGGGATGCGGAGCCGCCTGCAGAAGGCGCGCGTCGAACGGACGCTCGCCGCGGAGGAGGAAGGGGCGCCCTACGACGTCGGCCTATGCAAGCACGTCGTCGCGAAGTGCGGCGACAGAATGCGGACGGCGGGGGAATTTGTCTGCTTCGACATGGGCGGCGTGCGGTACGACGAAAAGCGGTACACGGCGTTCGGGCGGGTGCTCGTTTCCGAGAAAAAGCCGCAAACGCTGTCGGTTTTAGCGCAGTTGGGGGCGGAAATTTGCATTGCGGCGGACGACGCGGCGGAGGCGCTTCGCGCAGTGGCCGCTGCCCGCGGGTGCGCCCTCGTGTGCGGCGAGGGGGCAAAGGAGGCCGCGGAAGTTCTGCTCGCGCTCGCGCGCGGACGGGAGGCGGGCGGCTACGTACTTTCGGCGGAGGAGCTCGCCGCGCTCCGCACAAAGCTGTTTTAGGGGGAGGACCATGAAGAAGATCTTACTCATCGCAACGGGCGGCACGATCGCCTCCAAGGATACGTCGGCGGGGCTGACCCCCGCCATCTCCTCGCGGGAACTCCTCTCGTATGTGCCCGAGATCGCGGAGGCCGCGGAGGTGACTGCCGTGCAGCCCTTCAACTTGGACAGCACCGATATCTGCGCCCGCCACTGGCTGGAGATCGCGCGCATCATCGAGGAAAAATACGCAGCGTTTGACGGTTTTGTGGTGACGCACGGCACCGACACGATGGCGTACACCGCCGCGGCGCTCTCCTATCTCGTGCAAAATTCGCCCAAGCCCATCGTGTTTACGGGGTCGCAAAAGTCGGTGTATCTTCGCGATACCGACGCGCGCAAGAACCTCGCCGACGCCTTTTTCTACTGCGCGGACGGCCGTGCGTGCGGCGTGAAGCTCGTCTTTGACGGGAAGGTCATCTTGGGCACGCGGGCAAAAAAGACGCACACGCACAGCTACAACGCCTTCACGAGCATCGATTTCCCCGAGATCGCCATCCTGCGGGAGGGCAAGCCCTTCTACTACATTCCCGAGGAAAAGCCGCAAACGCTGCCGGTTTTCTACCGAAAACTCAACGAGCGGGTGTTTGTTTTGAAGCTCATCCCCGGCATTTCGCCCGACATTTTCGACTATTTGGAGGGGCATTGCGACGGGCTCATCGTCGAGTCGTTCGGCTCGGGCGGCGTGCCCGACTACGGCGGCGACGCCTTCTTTTTGCGCATGAAGGAGTTCTCCGAACGCGGGAAGGCGGTGGTGTTCACGACGCAGGTGGAACGGGAGGGGAGCGCCCTCGACGCGTACGCCGTCGGCCGCAAGCTGCGCGCCCTCGAAAACGTGCTCGAGGCTCGCAACATGACGCTGGAGGCCACGGCCGCAAAGCTCATGTGGCTGCTCGGGAACTTCCCGTTTTCCGAGTTGCGGGAACGGTTTTACGCCCCCGTGCAACAGGATATTTTGTGACGAGAAGCCCGCCCCCCGGCGGGTTTTTTTGTGGGGGGGGGCGGTAACAGGGGATAAAAATAAGGACATGTTTCGACTACGCTACGCTCCGCTCAACATGACGTGATTGTGTGGCGGGGTGGAGGTAGTACTTGGGTTACGCGTCATTCTGACGGGAGCGTAGTGACCGAAGAATCCCGATATGGAGAGTTCGGACTTCGTTGTTCGGGATCCTTCGCGGATAAGCCGCTACGAACTTCGTACAGCAATTCGGCTCAGGATGACGCGTTCCCCCTTGCGCGCGGAGCAGGATGACTTGATTTTGTAGCCCCACCCCCCTACCCCCCTCCCGAGGAGGGGGCAAGGACGAGGCGGGGCGGGGCGG
>CANRFD010000053.1 GCA_947629845.1 uncultured Clostridia bacterium | reverse complement strand
TCGATCTCCACGCGGGGCAGCTTGGCTGTGCCCGAGACGAGGCTGTCGAGCGAGCCGCGGATGCCGGGCGCAATGACGCCGCCGATAAATTCGCCGCCCTTTAAGATGTTGAACGTCGTCGCGGTGCCGAAGTCCACGATGACGATGGGCCGCTCCTGCCCGTACTTATTGAGCGCGGCGACGTTGTTCACGATGCGGTCGGCGCCCACCTCTTTGGCGTTGTCGGCACGCATCCGGAGCCCCGTTTTCAGCCCGGGCACGATCTGCTTGGGCGCGATGTTCAGGTAGACGCGCAGCATGTGGTCGATGGTGTAGTCGAGCGACGGCACGACGGAGGAAAAGATCCCGCCGCGGATGCTCTCGGGCAGGATGCCCCGTACGCCGAGCATGGAGACGAGCTGCGCCCCGTATTCGTCCGACGTCTTTTTGAGATCGGTCGCCACGCGGAAGGAAATTTTCAGTTCGTCGCCGTCGTATACGGCATATTTTATGTTGGTGTTGCCTATGTCGATGCAAATGATCACGAGAGTTTCTCCGTTGCGGGCTGTTCTGCGGGCTGCGCCGCGTTCTCAAACGCCGCCTCCTCCTTCTTTTGCTTTTTCAGGTGGAAATTCTTTTCCGCCACGAGCACGATGCGGTGAATGGCGGGTGCGAGCACGAGGTTGATGGCAAATTCGATGATGAAGTTCCACCCCGCACAGCCGATGAAGAGGAAGTAGACGATCTCGTCCATCGTGCCGTTTGCGGTAAATCCCGCGATCGTGCCGCTTATCATCAGCGAGCCGACGATGAACAGCCCCGTGTTCATGACGGGCGCGGAGACCGCCGCCGCGACGGCCGCCGCAAATTTGTTCCGCCGCGAAATGAGCTTGTAGAGGAGCGCGGGAACGATGCCCGCCGCAACGCCCTTCACGAGGCAGATCATCACCGTCATAAACGGGCTGTCCGCAAGCAGCGTCGCCGTGAAGGCGTCCGTGCCCGCCACGCCGTACATAAGCACGATAAAGCCGAACACAAAGCCCAAAATGCCGCCCGCGACCCAGCCGAGCAGGATGCCACCCAAAACGATGGGCACGAGCACGAAGCTCAAACTCGTCGTCCCGATGACGAAGAAGCCGCCGCACGTCTGCAACACGACCACGAGGGCGAGGAACACGGCGAAGAACGCCACGTTGTGCGCGGAGAAGATCTCCCTTGCCTTTTTCATATTCAGTTACCTCCATCGGATCTCCCCTTCGCGGGAGTATCCGCAGACAAAATGTATCCGGAAGTCCCGTTTCGCAGGGATACGACCGTTTCCGTGTCGTTCCCGCCGGGGCACTCCAAAACTCATTATAACAAATCGCGCCGACAAAGGCAACCAAATGAACGGATTTTCCGCGGAACATTTTTGCCGTGTGCCTACATACTATTTAATATAGCGCCGCGGAACGGGAAAATTACATATCCCGCGGCGAACAAGGAGGAAAAACCATGTGTTTGAATAGCAACAGCTGCCTTTGGACGCTCATCATCCTGCTCATTCTCGGGACGGTCGGAACCAACGTGCTCTCATCGAGGACGTTCACGGGATGCGGATGGCCTTTCCTGGTCGCGCTTGCATACTGCCTCGGCAAGAACGGCACATTGGGCACGCTCGCAAGCAAACTCGGCTGCGGCTGCAACGGCTGATAGGCGCACAGTTTTGAATCCGGTTCCGTAAGCGCGGCGCGCGGGCTCTCCCGCGCGCCCTTTATGTTATTCTCCCCCTCGCCATACAAATCACGTCATGTTGAGCAGAAGCCCCGCCGACACAATCGGCGGGGCTTCGTCGTCGAAACATGTCCTTATTATAATGCGGACATCCCTCGACTACGCTACTTCGTCGCTACGCTCCTCGTGCCGCGCTTCGACGGCATAATACGTGCGCGCGGGGCAGGGTGACGTAATCATATTGCCCTGTCGTCTCTTGCCCCCTCCTCGGGAGGGGGTGTCCCGTAGGGACGGGGGTGGGGCTCCTCTCCGTACTCCCCTCCGCCACACAATATGTCATGTCGAGCGTAGTCGCCCCGCGCTTACCATTCGTCTGCTAAGCGCGGCACGCGCCCCCATAAGGGGCGAAGTAGCGGAAGCGCCGCGGCCAATCGCCGCGGCGCTTTTTTTGTGCTTTTTTGTGCTATTTTACTTTGTCCACGGCGTCGCGGAGCCGTCCGTGCCGTAATGCCACCATTTGTCGCCCGCAGTCCACTGCTCTTCCGTGGGCGTCCCTTGGGAGAAGAAATACACCTGCACCCCCGCAGGGAAGGCTGCGCTCCCGCCGCTCTCGCTCAAGAGCGGCGCCCAAGTCTCCTGCGAACCTTCATAGTAAACGGTCTCGATAGGCGAACCGTTCGGGAATGCGCGGAAGAAATTCTCTATCTCTTTCCCCAACACGACCGATTTCAACTCCGCACAATAGGCGAAAGCGTCCTGTCCGATCTTCTTCACGCCCTGCCCGAACACGACTTCCTTGACGGGCGCGCCGTAGAATGCGTACGTCCCGACCTCCTCGATGCCCTCGATCACGATTTTTTCGGGCAGCGGTTTGCCGTCGCCCAAGTACAGGGTCGCCCGCTTTTCCTTTAACTCGTTGACAAAAATATTCGAGTATTCGTTGCCGAAATTTATCGCCGCCCATTCGGAAACCGTTCCCGCATAGTCCACGCGCTCGAGGGCGCTCGACTCGCCAATCGTCGTAAATGCGCCAGCACCGACCTTTTTCACGCTCTTCGGGATCGATATTTTCGCCAGCGCCGTACAATTATAGAATGCGCCCACGCCGAGCTCCGCGATCCCCTCTTGCAGCACGACCTCCTTAAGCGCTACGCTCGAGCGGAAACAATTTTCTCCGATCGCCGTAACTTTCGAGGGAACAGTCACTTTTACAATTTCGCTTGCGGTGAATGCGAGAGCTGCGACGGCGTAGGGCTTCCCGTCGTGCCCGTCGGGCAGAGTAAGCTCCTTTTCCCGCCCCAAATAGGTGTGCAGAACGTCGCCGTCCGTGCGCCATACGAAGCCGTCTTTGTCGGGGTCGGTCACGACGCTCTTCTCGGAGAGCGACGCGTGGATGACGGTGCTTTCGCCCAACCCGAAGTCGCTTAATTTATCGATCGTGACCTGCGAAAGGTTGTAAATTTCCGCAAGCGTGTCGCACCCCGAAAAGCTCTTTCTGATAAAATCGTGCTCGATGGCGGCGACGCTTGCAGGGATCGTAAGCGAGGTCAAGCGGTTGTGATTTTTGAAATGTGACTCCGAATTTTTGATCTCCGTCACGCCATCGGCGATCGTCACTCTCCCCTTGATGGACTTCGGCGCGCACACGATCTCCGTCTTGTCCTTGTTGTAGAGAATGCCGCTCTCCGTCGCGTAGGTCGCATTTTCTGCACTCACCTCGATGCGCTCGAGCGCGGCGGGGAACGTCGTTCCCGACGCGATCTGCGAGAAGGATTTCCCGAATGTGAGTTCCCGCACTCCGTCCGACTCAGAAAAGGTATAGCGCGCCAATTCCTTTACGCCGTCGCCGAAGTCCGCCCGCTCGAGGGCGGGGCAGTTGCGGAACGCCTGTTCTTCGAAAGTCTCCACGCCCTCGACGCGCACATACGTCAATGCCGTGCAGCCGTAGAACGCGTACTGCCCCAAGGTGTTCAACTCGCCCATCTCCGCGCGTTCGAGCCCCGTGCATTCGTAAAGGGCGCCTTTATACAGATTTTCAACATGCTCGAGGTTGATGCTCTTAAGCCCCGAACAGCCGTAAAAGGCATACGAGCCCAGATCCTTGACCGACTCGGGCAAATAGACGTAGGAGAGCGTCTCGTCGCCGTCCCCGTCGTCTACGTCAAACGCGCTCTCTCCGACCGCCACAACGGGCTTGCCGGAATACTCGGCGGGGATCACAAGGCGCGTCCTGTCCGTCACGCTCTCGTCCCAGCCGATCACGGTATAGCCCGTGACCGTCTGCCCGTCCTCTCCGAGCACTTCTTCATACCGCAATTTCGAGGACGAAAGCGTATACCCGCAGACAGAGCACGTCGTGCCGACAAAAGTATGATTTTTGTGCTCATAGAAACACGTGCCGCAGACGCCGTTCTCGTAATCGTGTGCCGCCCTGTCTTTCTGTTCGTCCGTGTCCGTACAGGTCGCAGCGTGCCAGTGGTAATTTTCGTCGGAAGTCCACGTTTCGGAAAAGGTGTGGGTGTGCTCTCCTCCGCCCTGCGTGCCTCCGCCCTGTGTGCCTCCGCCCTGTGTGCCGCTTCCGCCGCCGCAGGCTGTCAGTCCGAATGCTGCCGTGAACGTCATGAGCGTCGCGAGCAGCCCGGCCATCAATTTGTGCTTCATTTGTTACCTCCCAAAAATTTTTTTTGCGCAGTAACGGCACAAAAAAAGTGTGCCTTCAACCGAAGACACACTGCGTTGGTATCTCCGATTGTTGTCACACAAGTCTTTCCGGAATAAAAAGTTCACAGGGAAAAGAGAGATACGCAAAGCCTATTATGCGCTCCCTATGAACTTCCTATTTACTTGTGTGACGCGATCAGTATACCACAGCCGCGGCAAAATGACAAGTATTTTTAAGAATTAACCCAACCCTGCCCAACGCCCGATCGTCCCGCCCCGCCATACAATCACGTCATGTTGAGCCGCCCGCCGATGCCCTTGCGGCGGGCGTGTCGAAACATGTCCTTATTATAATGCGGACACCCTTCGACACGCCGCAAGGGCAGCGGCGGCTCAGGGTGACGTAATTATACAGCGGGTCTGAATATCCTCCCCCCGTCCTCCTCATTCCGAGGCTCCGCAGGAGCCGAGTGAATCTTCCCCTATCCACCGCCCCGCCCCATAATCACGTCCTCCTGCCCCGCGCCCCTGTTTTACCGCCCCGCCATATACTTGTCATGTCGACCGAAGGCGTAGCCGAAGTGGAGACATCTCTACCTTATTTTGAGATTTCTCCACGCGCCGCTTACGCGGCTTGGTCGAAATGACAAGAATATCGCTTCGCTCCACCACTTCGCCTACGGCTCGTGCGCCGCTTCGCTCCGCTCGAAATGACACTCCTGTTATATAAATCACGTCCTCCCCCGCCCCCCCCAAAAAAAACCGCAAAAAATACCCGCCGAAACTTCGGCGGGCGGGGTTCAACATCTCGAGAGCACGGCAGCGGCCGTCTTGGCGCCGCGGCATCTCCCCTCGGCGCTTTTTTGTGCCTGTTACGATTTTTTTTGCGCCTTTCCCTTTGTCTGCTCGCCCTTTTTGTCTGCGGCGAGGATCCTGCGCTTGATGACGCCGTACTTGATCCACAGATAGAGATCCGTAAACAGGGCATCGAACGGGAAGATGACAATGGAAAAAATCGCGCACACAACGGCGAACACCCCCGCGAGGTTGCGGTGCGACTCGTGGAGATGAACTTCCACGCGGTTCCCCACGATCGACGCCTCGTTGTAGGTGTGCTCCAAATTGTAATCGAAGTCTTTTTCCGAAATATAATCGTGCAGGTTTTCATAGAGGTCGTCGCGAAGTTCGTATTCGCAAAATCCTGCAAAGATCCAGCAAGCGACGAGGAGCCCGACGAGCACCCATTCCCCCCACGTCTCCCAACTGATGCCAAGATTGTCTGAAACCGGTTGCAGCACGGCGAGCGACCCGACCATATTCTCGGGGAAGCACTTCGCGATGAAGAGCAGTCCGCCGAACACAACGATGCCCATCCAGACGAGATACACGAGCAATTGGATGAGCAACTTGATCGCCGCCCCCCTGATCTTCCGCTTGGCCTCTTTGAGAAAGACGTTTTCCTCCGCGCGTTTTCCCTTCGTTTTGGCTGCCTCCACGGCTGCCTGTTTCTTTTGTTCCATAAATTTCCTCCTAAACCGCCGCGGGAAAAAACGGTGTATCCCTCTCTCCCCGCCGCGAAATTTTTTCGCAAAAAAAAGTGTGCCTTCAACCGAAGACACACTGCGTTGATATCTCCGGTTGTTGTCACACAAGTTTTCCAAAATAAAGGTTGAAAGGAAAACAGGAGATACGCAAGCCTAATATGCGACTCCTTCCAACCTATTATTTACTTGTGTGACGCAACCAGTATATCACAGTTACGGAAAAATGACAAGTATTTTTGACAATTATCCCACCCGCCGCCCAACGCCCGATCGTCCCGCCCCGCCACAAAATCACGTCATGTTGAGCGGAGCGTAGCGCAGTCGAAACATGTCCTTATTATAATGTGGACACCTTTCGACGGAGCTACTTCGTCGCTACGCTCCTCGTGCCGCGCTTCGACGGCATAATACGTGCGCGCGGGGCAAGGTGACGTAATTATACAGCGGGTCTGAATATCCCGCCCCGCCACACAAATCACGTCATGTCGCCCCGCGCGCCTGTTGTTTTACCGCCCCGCCATATACATGTCATGTCGACCGAAGGCGTAGCCGAAGTGGAGACATCTCTACCTTATTTTGAGATTTCTCGACTCCGCTTCGCTTCGCTACTTCGCCTACGGCTCGTGCGCTGCTTCGCGTCGGGCGAAATGACAGCCCGCCATATAATCACGTCATGTTGAGCAGAAGCCCCGCCGACACAATCGGCGGGGCTTCGTCGTCGAAACATGTCCTTATTATACTGCGGACATCCTTCGACACGCCGCAAAGGCAGCGGCGGCTCAGGATGACGTAATTGTATTGCATGGTCGTAATTCTACTGCGTACGCGTATTTATACTGTACAGACGTAATTTTGCTTCCCCCCGCTCAAATCCACGTCAGCGTTCGCAGGGCGTTTTTGTACGCGATCTTCTCCGCAACGCGTGCGCCGAAGGCCTTTTCCAAGTCAAACAGCAGCTTGGGCATGTCGGCGGGGCTCGCAACGTACGCATTGGGCGCCGCGCCGTCGAAGTCGCTCCCGAGCGCCAAAACGTCCTCGCCGCCCGCCTTCATGATGTGCCGCGCGTGGGCGAAAATTGCCGCCCGCTGCCCCTCCGCGCTCTGCGTTTCCGCGAGAAATTTCCCCACAAAGTACAGCCCGACGACCCCTCCGCTCTCCGCCACGGCACGGATGCCCCCGTCCGTCAGATTGCGGGGATGGGGAAAGACCTCGCGTGCGCCCGCGTGGCTCGCGACAAAGGGCGCGCCCTTCTCCCTGCAAATTTTTGCGACGTCGAACACAAGCCCGTCGCTCCCATGGGAGACGTCGGCGAGCATCTTCATCCCGCACATGCGCTCCACGCACGCCCGCCCGAACGCCGTCAGCCCGCCCGGCGACCCGTTCGCCGCGCCGAGCGCATTGTCCCTGTTCCACGTCAGCCCCATCATTCTTACGCCGCGGGCGAAGAGCGCATGCAGCTTCTCCAAACTTCCCTCCACGGCCTCGCCGCCCTCCACGGTGAGCATGGCGCGCCCGCCCGCCGCAAGATCGCTTGCCCCACGCACCGCAGTCAGTCCTTCCCGATCGCACATCCCGTCAAATTGATCGCAGAGAGCGGTAGCCCGCGCGTAGCCCTCCCCCTTCGTCCCGTCCACGAAGGCGGCGAAGCATTGCAGCGCGCACCCGCCCCGCTTCAAACTTTCCCCGCAAACAACGGCGACGCCCTCTGTCGTGAGAGCGTCGCAGTGTAGATCGATGTAATTCATCCCCTGTAGAACAGCCGTACGATGCAGCCGAGCACCCTCGGCAGCTTGATACAGACGATCATACAACCTCCTCGTTGATGATGACGAGCACGTAGCCCTTGTTCACCCAAAATGAAAATTCCTCGTCGTCGGTGGTGAGATTGGAGATGCCGCGCGTGGAGCCGTAGCGGAGCCATACGTCGTCGGGCGCATACTTCAACCCCCATATCTCCATGATATGCGCGTCGCCGCCGAAAGGCAACAGCGAGACGGTCTGCCCCTTTTTGCAGACAAACCCGCATTCGCCCTTTCCGCAGAGGGAGATCTGCGCGCCGTTCGTCTTGATGACGGCCTCGACGATCCCCCCGAGCTTCGCCTTATACAGAAGGTGCAGATTGCCGAGGAAGTGATCCTCGCGCTTTCCCCCGCCGCCGTAAAAGACGACGTCCGTCGCGCCGAGCTCAAGCGCACGGTCGACGGCGAGCTCGCCGTCCGTCTCGTTCTTCTCCGAGGGAAATTCGCGCAGCGGCGCGGGCTCGGGCGTCTCCTCCAAGGAGTCGAAGTCCCCCCAAATTTTCGTCGATCGCGACCTTCCCCTTCGCCCACGAATAGGCGCCGTCGCAGCAGATGACGTAGGCGTTTTCCGCGTCGATCTTCCCGCGGTAGGGCTCGCCGTTGAGCAAAATAATGACGTTTTTCCTCCCGCCGTTCATCCGCGCAGCCTCCTTACGGTCGCCGCCATATCGGGCGCGCGGAACACGGTGCTCCCCGCCACGATGACGTTCGCCGCCGAGACGACGTCCTTCACGTTGTCCTCGGTGATGCCGCCGTCCACCTCGATATCGAGCTCGGGCACGCCGTTTTGGATGCAGAAGGTGCGCACGGCCTCGATCTTTTTCAGCGTCTCCGGGATGAACTTCTGCCCGCCCCAGCCGGGGTGCACGCTCATGAGAAGGAGCATATCCGCGCCCGCTTCCACGGCGGGAAAGACCTTATCTACGGCCGTCTCGGGATTGATGACGGCGGCCTTTTTCACGCCATAAGTTGCGATTTTTGCAAAGAGCGCGGGGATGTCGCACGTCTCGACATGGACCGTGATGTTGTCCGCGCCGGCCTGCACGAAGTCCTCGATGTGCGTCTCGGGGTGCAGGACCATGAGATGACAGTCGAGGG
>CANRFD010000052.1 GCA_947629845.1 uncultured Clostridia bacterium | reverse complement strand
CCTCTGCGTCGGCAACGAGGGGAACGGCCTCTCGGACGACGTGCGCGCGCGGGCAAATTTCACCGTCGCCATCCCGATGAACGGGCGCATGGAAAGTCTGAACGCCGCCGTCTCCGCAGGGATCTTGATGTATCTCCTTTCGCACGATTTCCCCCGCAGGAACAAATAACCCCTTCCGCAGGGAAAAAGCTCCTCTTGCGGGGGAAAAGCTCCACTCCCGCAGAGCAAAATAGCTCCTCCTCTCCTCATCCCGAGGGCGCGAAGCGACCGAGCGGATCTTTCACTCAAAACACGATCAAACATCATTTTTCGGAGGTAATTTTATGTCAGGTCACAGCAAATGGCACAACATACAGGCCAAAAAGGGCAAGGCGGACGCCGCCCGCGGCAAACTGTTCACCAAGATCGGCCGTGAGCTCGCGGTCGCGGCAAAGGGCAATCCCAACCCCGCCACCAACTCCAAACTCGCCGACATCATCGCCAAGGCGAAGGCGGCGAACATGCCCAACGACAACATCGAGCGTTCCATCAAAAAGGCGGCCGGCGAACTCGGCGACAAGGAGTTCAAGGAACTCACCTACGAGGGGTACGGCGTCGGCGGCGCGGCGGTCATCATCACCACGCTGACGGATAACAACAACCGCACGGCGGGGGACGTCCGCGCCATCATGTCCAAGCACGGCGGCTCCCTCGGCACCACGGGCTCCGTCTCCTACATGTTCGAGACGAAGGGCGTCCTCGTGGTCGAACGCACGCCGCAGCTCTCCGAGGACGAAGTCACCGAACTCGCCATCGAGGCGGGCGCCGACGACGTCGTCACGCAGGAGGACGCGTTTGAAATTTACACTGCACCCGCCGTGTTCTCCGAGGCGAGAAAGTACCTCGAGGAGAAGGGGCTGGAATTTTTGCAGGCGGAGATCACCATGCTGCCGCAGAGCAAGATCACCCTCCCCGCGGACAAACTCGAGACCTTCCGCAAGATGCTCGACAAGCTCGAGGAGAACGACGACGTGCAGGACGTCTACCACAACGTCGACCTTCCCGACGACGAAGAGGAAGAGTAAGAGTAAGCGAAGTTTCTTATCGCCCGCCGCACCCCGCGGCGGGTAATTTTTTTGCGAAAAATTTTCTCCAAACGCTTGACAGAAATCCGAAACCGAATTATAATTAAAATACGAAACGGAATTTCAGAGGCAAAAAATGGACGAACGCGACTTTTTTTACAGGCTCGGAAAGCTGGTCTATCAAATCGACGGCGTGTACGAGCAATACGGGAAGAACTGCTCCCTCGGCTCCCCCAATCTTCTTTGGATACTGTACGCCTTAAACGACGGCAAGAGGCACAGCCAAAAGCAGATCTGCGACGATTGGGACATCCCGCGGAGCACTGCCAACACCATCATCAAGGATTTAGAGGGCAAAAATTACATCGCGCTCTCGCAGATCAAAGGGGAGAGGAGGGAGCTGCTCGTATCGCTGACCCCGCGCGGCAAGGAGTACGCCGACGGGATCCTTTCCGACCTCTACCGCAGGGAGAAGGAAATTTATTCGGAGCTGGAAGCCCCCGAGGCGCTGCTTTCCGCACTGCAAAATTTGGCGGCGAAGATGCAAAAGATCGCCGCAAAGGAGAATAGATGATGAATAAAAAAATTTTGGTGGCGTACTTTTCGGCAAGCGGCACAACGAAGAGGGCGGCAAGCCTCCTTGCAAAGGCCGCAAACGCCGACCTCTTCGAGATCGAACCCGCCACGCCCTACACGGCGGCCGACCTCGATTGGACGAACAAGAAGAGCCGCTCTTCCTTGGAGATGAACGACCCGTCCTCCCGCCCCGCGATCAAGCGCCGCCTCGAGACCATGGCGGATTACGACGCCGTTTTTCTCGGCTTCCCCGTGTGGTGGTACACCGCGCCGACCATCGTAAAGACCTTCCTCGAGAGCTACGATTTTTCGGGCAAGACCATCGTCCTCTTCGCGACGAGCGGCGGCAGCGGGCTCGGCAAAACGGAGAGCGCATTAAAGCAGTGCGCCCCGAACGCCACATGGAAGGGCGGAAAGACCGTCAACGGCGCAAGCGAAGCCTCGCTCAAATCGTGGGTGGAGAGCCTGAATTTATGAAGATCGTCGTACTCACGGGCAGCCCGCAAAGACACGGCTCGTCCAACCTGCTCGCGGAGCAGTTTATCAGGGGCGCAAAGGAGGCGGGAAACACCGTCTCCGTCATCGATACGGCGCGGGCGAACGTTTACCCCTGCACGGGCTGCGTGCGGTGTGGATACGGCGGCTCATGTGCGCAAATTGACGACATGGGGTCGGAAAACGGCGCAATGCGCGGCATCAAAGCCGACATCCTCGGCGCGGATATGATCGTATTCGTCACGCCGCTCTACTACTACGGAATGTCCGCCCAATTAAAGACGGTCATCGACCGCTTCTGCGCCTTCAACGGCGAAATTCAGCAAAAGCGCATGAAGTCCGCACTCATCTCCGTCGCGTGGAATGCCGACGGCTGGACGTTCGAGGCCTTGGAGGCGCACTATCAAACGCTCGTGCGCTATCTGAATTTCAGGGACATGGGAACAGTCCTCGGCAAGGGCTGCGGCACGCCCGGCATGACGGCGCGTTCCCGCTATCCCGCGGCGGCCTACGAGTTCGGCAAGAACCTGAAAAATCAATAAAAGGAGTTTTGATATGAAGAAGATCACACAGGATGCGGGAAGAAAGTCGCTCGGCACATTCGCCCCCGACTTCGCCCACTACAACGACGACATTCTCTTCGGCGAAAATTGGAACAATGCCGACATCGACCACAAGACGCGCTGCATCATCACCGTCGTGGCGCTCATGTCGTCGGGCATTACGGATAGTTCGCTCAAATACCATTTGGAGAACGCCAAACGGGCGGGCGTAACAAAAAAGGAGATCGCCGCCGTCATAACGCACGTCGGCTTCTACGCCGGCTGGCCGAAGGCGTGGGCGGTATTCAACATGGCAAAGGACGTCTGGGCGGAGGCGGACGCAGCGGAAACGGCGATGGCCGAACACCAAAGCAAGATGATCTTCCCCATCGGCGCACCCAACGACGGCTTCAAGCAGTACTTCAGCGGAAAAAGCTACCGCGCGCCCGTCTCCAAGGAGCAGGTCGGTGTCTTCAACGTCACCTTCGAGCCCGCTTGCCGCAACAATTGGCACATCCATCATGCAGAGAAGGGCGGCGGGCAAATTCTCATCTGCGTCGCCGGGCGCGGATGGTATCAGGCTTGGGGCGAGGCGGCGGTCGAAATGACCGCGGGCGACGTCATCAACATCCCCGCGGGCGTCAAGCACTGGCACGGCGCGGCGAAGGACAGCTGGTTCTCCCACCTCGCCGTCGAAGTCCCGGGCGTGAACGGCTCCAACGAGTGGCTGGAACCCGTCGCCGACGAGGAGTACGCAAAACTTCGCTAAAGAGGGGAACTCAATGGCGCTTACGGTCAATATCTACTACACGGGAAAAAACGGCAGCGCAAAAAAGTTCGCGGAGGAGATGGGGGAAAGCGGCCTCGTGGAGAAGATCCGCGCCGAAGAGGGCAATCTTCGCTACGAATATTTCTTCCCCAAGGACGACCCCGAAACGGTGCTGCTCATCGACGCTTGGGAGAGCGAAGCGGCCCTCGAATTTCACCATAAAAGTCCCATGATGAAAGAGATCGCCGCCCTCCGCGAAAAGTATCATCTCAAAATGCGGGTGCAGAAATTCACCGAGGTAAAGCGATCATGCCGATAGATTTTCATGCGCACATCATCACCCCCGAATACAGATGGGGCTTAAAGTCCTTGGGCATCGACCCGCTTGCCGCAGACGAGTTCCTTCTTCCCGATTGGAGCGCGGAAGCCCACCTCGGATTTATGCGGGAAGCGAAAATCGGGCGCAGTTTAAGGAGCTGATCATGAAGAAAAAGTTTGCATTTATTTTGACGGCGATCATGCTTTGCCTTGTTTTCGTCCTCTCCGCTTGCGGGGAAACGGGCGGCGGCACCGGCGGCAATGGTGGCAATGGTGGCAATGGTGGCAATGGTGGTAGTGGCGGCAACGGTGGGGAAGGCACCTATTACACGGTAACATTCGATAGTCAAAGCGAAAGCGCGGTAGAAAGTCAGCGCGTCCTCGCCGGAAATCCCGTGCGCGTTCCGTCCACGCCTACAAACGGCGAACTCCTGTTCCAAGGGTGGTTTGTCGCCGCAGACGCAAACGCCGAGGAATGGAACTTCGAAACAGGCCGCATAAGCGGCGATATTACGCTCTTTGCGCATTGGGCGGCGGATACGTCCGAGCCGACGGCAAGCGTCACCTATGAACAGACGGCCGATCATACGGGCTATATCGTCACGGGAGCGGGGCAGGAAGCGAAGATCGTCATTCCCGAAACCTACAACGGCTTGCCCATCGTGGGGGTCGGCGAGAGCGCGTTTGCCTACTCAAAGCATACATCGGATATTGTTTCCGTCACCGTTCCCGATTCGGTCACGGAAATCGGCTTAAACGCCTTCCACAATCAAGACGCGCTCGTGTCGGTGAACATCGGCACGGACAGCAGGCTTCAAAAAATCGGCAACAACGCCTTTTCGGGCAACAGTTCGCTCCGATCCATCTATCTCCCCGCAGGGCTTTCGGAGCTTGGCGACAGCGTTTTCAACAACTGCGGCAGTCTGAATACCATCACCGTCGCTGCGGGCAATCCCCGCTATTCGGGCGCGGGAAATTGTCTCATCGACCTTACTGCGCATACGCTCATTCGCGGAAGCAACCGCAGCGTCATTCCCGAAACGGTGCAAACGATCGGCGTCGCCGCCTTCCGTCGGGCGACCGTGACGACGCTCACCGTTCCGTCGACCGTCACTTCCATCGAAAAATACGCGATCTCCGACAGCGCAATAACCAAGATCATTTATAACGGCACCCCTGAGGCGTGGGAAACGCTCATGGCGGCGTCGTCGAAATATTGGAACATGGGCAACACGGAAGTGGAAATCGTCTGTTCGGATACGGCAGAAACCGGTAACATCCTCGTTGCGTATTTTTCCGCAACGGGGACGACGAAGGGCATTGCGGAGAAGATCGCGGCCGCAACGGGCGGAACGCTCTACGAAATTGTGCCGCAAGTTCCCTATACCGCCGCCGACCTCGACTACGGCACCGACTGCCGCGCAAACCGCGAACAGAACAACGATGCCGCCCGCCCTGCGATCGGGGGCACGGTGGAAGGCATGGCGGAGTACGGCGTCATCTACCTCGGCTATCCCATCTGGTGGGGCAAGGCGCCAAAAATCATTTACACCTTCCTCGAAAGTTACGACTTTTCGGAAAAGACGATCATCCCGTTCTGCACCTCGGGTTCAAGCGGGATCGAGGGGAGCTTGCCGGGGATCAAAGGGCTCGCAAGCGGCGCAAACTGGCTTTCGGGCAGGCGCTTTGCAAGCAATGCAACGCAGGAAAGCGTACAAAGTTGGGTCGAAAGTCTGAACTGAAACACCGCAAAAACAAAGCCGCCGAGGGTTTCCCCGGCGGCTTTTCGCATGTTATTACCTTATTTTTTCCGTCCCATTTCGGCGATCGCGAGATTTAAGAAGTACTCCGCCGTGGAATTTTTGCGGATGATCTCCCTTGCAACGTCGGGCGTGCACCAGCGCGCCTCGGCGATCTCCTCTCCGGGCGTAATGGGATATTCCTCCGTCGTCACGAGGAAGCAGAGCATGAGAATATTTTTGGCGTCGTGATAGCGGGAGGCGATGTACCGCCACTTCACGGCGGGCAAGCCGGTCTCCTCCTTGAGCTCGCGCGGAATGGTCTTTTCCGCATTTTCGCCCTTTTTCACATAGCCGGCGAAGAGTTTGAAGTCGTCGTCGCCCGTGTGTTTTGCGAGCAGCAGTTTGTCCTCGGCGCGGTTTACGACCGCCATCGACACCGCCACAGGGAAGAAGGGGAATTTGAATTTTTCACATTTCGGGCAATAGGGAACAAGCCCCTCGTTTTCGAGGAACCGAAGCGCAAGTTTTTCGCCGCAATCTCTGCAATACATTGCGTGACCTCCGTATATTTCTATCATTGTACGACGGAACTTCGGAATTGTCAACTGTTTTTTGAAAAATAGATGCAGAAAAAATAAAAAATTTGAAAGAAAGTTGCAAAAAAATGTCACGCCGCACAACTTTTTTGTATTCCCGCGCAGGAAAGTTTGAACGCGGAAATCACGTTTATCCGCTTGACATTGTCCGCGGCATTATTGTATAATGAAATGTATTTGTCGGGGGGATTTTTGCATACATGTCCCCGAAAAAGGAGTTTTTCAGCGATGCTTACCTCTATCTGCGGGATCAACTGGGGCGACGAAGGCAAGGGCAGAATGGTCGACCTTCTTTCCCGCGATTACGATATCGTCTGCCGCTATCAGGGCGGGAACAACGCCGGGCACACCGTCATCAACGAGCGCGGCAAGTTTGTGCTCAACCTGCTTCCCTCGGGCATTCTGCGCGAGAACGTCGTCAACGTCCTCGGCCTCGGCATGGTCATCGACATCAAGCACCTTACGGAGGAAGCGGCGCGTCTGCGTGCGCAGGGCGTCAGGATCACGCCCGAAAACCTTAAAATTTCCGATCGGGCCGCCATCACCATGCCCTATCATGTGCTCCTCGATTGCCTCGAGGAAGATCGCCTTGCGGGCAAAAAGTTCGGCTCCACCCGCCGCGGCATCGCGCCCGCCTATGCCGACCGGTACATGAAAAAGACCTTCCGCATGGGCGAACTTCTGCACCCCGAGCTCATGTATTCCAAGGTGAAGGACATCGTGGAGTGGAAAAATCTCACGGTCGCGGGCGGCTACAAGCACGCCGCCATCACCGCGGAGGAGATCGTCGGCTATCTCAAAACATACGGCGAACCGCTCAAGGAATATATTTGTGACGTGGGGCAGTATCTCAACGAGGCCAACGCCGCGGGCAAGCGGATCATGTTCGAAGCCCAGCTCGGCGCCCTCCGCGACGTCGACTTCGGCATCCTTCCCTTCACTTCGAGCTCCTCGACCATCGCCGCCTACGCGCCCATCGGGGCAGGCGTGCCCAATCTGAAGCTCGATAAGTCCATCGGCATCATGAAGGCGTACTCCAGTTGCGTGGGCGAGGGTCCGTTCACGGCGGAGTACTTCGGCGAAAAGGCGGTAAAGCTCCGCGAGGCGGGCGGCGAATACGGCGCGGCGACGGGACGGCCGAGGAGGGTCGGCCCCTTCGACGCGGTGGCCTCCCGCTACGGCATCCGCTGTCAGGGCGCGGACGAGATCGCGCTTACCAAGCTCGACATTCTCTCGGGCTATGATGAGATAGAGATCTGCACGGCATACGAGTTAGACGGCAAGACGACCCGCGAATTTCCCTATCCCGACGCCCTCGATAGGTGCAAGCCCGTCTTTGAGCGTGTCAAGGGGTGGAACTGCGATATTTCCGCCTGCCGCAAGCCCTCCGATCTCCCCAAGGAGGCGCGCGACTACATCGCCCTCCTCGAAAAACTTTGCGAGTGCAACATCGTCTACGTCTCCGTGGGGGCGGAGCGCGACGCCTACGTCAAAATGAAATGAGCACGAAACAATTCTACAAGATGCACGGCATCGGCAACGACTATATCTACTTCGACTGCTTCGATTGGGAGCCGTCCGACCCCGCTGCGCTTTCAAGAAAGCTCTCCGACCGCCATTTTTCGGTGGGGGGAGACGGCGTCATTCTCGTCTGCAGGAGCGCCGTCGCCGACGGGAAGATGCGCATGTTCAACGCCGACGGCAGCGAGGGCAAGATGTGCGGCAACGGCGTGCGCTGCGTCGGCAAATTTTTATACGAAGTCAAGGGCGTCAAGAAGCCCGTCATCACGGTGGAAACGCTTTCGGGCGTCAAGACGCTGAAGATGGAGGTGGAAAACGGCAAGGTCGTCTCCGTCACCGTGGATATGGGCAAGGCCGTGCTCGAACCCTCCGCGATCCCCGCCCTTTTTCCGGGAGAAGCTGCCATAAACGTTCCCGCCGAGGCCTGTTTCCGCGACTTCCACATCACCTGCGTCGGGATGGGAAATCCCCACTGCGTGGTGTTTGTCCCCGACCCCGACAAGGAGGACGTCGCAGGAGTCGGCTCCGCGTTCGAGCATGCGTTTTGCTTCCCCGAAGGGGTCAACACCGAATTTGTACAGGTGCTCGGCAGAAACGTGCTCAAAATGCGCGTATGGGAGCGGGGCAGCGGCGAAACGCTCGCCTGCGGCACGGGCGCCTGCGCGGCGGCGGTCGCGGCAGTTCTTTGCGGCTATTGCGAAAAGGGCGCCGAGATCGAAGTCCGTCTGCGCGGCGGCACGCTCAAAGTACGCTACACCGACGAAGCGGTATACCTGACGGGTCCCGCGGAATTTGCCTTCCGCGGCGAGGCGGAAGTATAGCGCCGCATACAACGTATAGAGAAAAAATCACGCGAGGTGAAGGACGATATGACAAAATACATTTTCGTGACGGGCGGCGTCGTCTCCGGGCTCGGGAAGGGCATCACGGCGGCAAGTTTGGGCAGACTTCTCAAGATGCGCGGCTACAAGGTGGCGTCGCAGAAGCTCGACCCCTACATCAACATCGACCCCGGCACGATGAGTCCTTACCAGCACGGCGAAGTGTTCGTCACGGAGGACGGTGCGGAAACCGACCTCGACCTCGGGCACTACGAACGTTTCATCGACGAAGATCTCAACAAATTCTCCAATCTCACGACGGGCAAGGTGTATTGGAACGTCTTGAACAAGGAGAGGGCGGGGGAATATCTCGGGCAGACGGT
>CANRFD010000051.1 GCA_947629845.1 uncultured Clostridia bacterium | reverse complement strand
CCTCTGTATGCCTCCGATCTCGCGGATACGAAATATAAAGTGGAAGATGTTTCGGACAATGTCTCCTATGCCGATACGCCCTGCATGTACCGTATCAAGAGCGCCAAGCGCGCGCGCTACGCATGCGAGCTGTTCGCGCTCGTCATGGAGCAGTTGCAGGCGCCGCGCATCGAGCGCGAGTCGGTGGACTACTACATGCCGTACGAAGGCGTGGTAGAACTCATCAACAAGGGTCTCATCAAGCGCGACATCAAGACCAAGAGCGAGGAGGCCTTCTTTGCCAAGGAGGAGACTCCCGCCGAAGCCACGGCCGAAACGACCGAGACGGCTGAAATCGCCGAAACGACCGAAGCTACCGAAGCCACGGCCGAGGCCGCCGTCACCGAGGCTACGACGGAAGAAACCGCAGCAGAAGCTACGACCGAAGAAGTTGCAACCGAAGAAGCTGCCGCCGAAGCTGCGACCGAAGAAGCCGTTACCGAAGCCGTTACCGAAGAAGCCGCAACCGAAGAAGTTGCTATCGAAGAGACCGCAGCCGAAGCCCCCGCCGAAGAAGCTGCTGCCGAAGCTGTAACCGAAGAGGCTGCGACCGAAGAAGTTGCTGCTGAAGAGACGGCTGTAACCGAGGAAGCCGCCGCTGAAGAACCCGTGGCGACCGAAGAGGCCACGACCGAAGCTACGGCAGAAGAGGCTACCGCCGAGGCTACGGCAGAAGAGACCACGACGGAAGCTACGACGGAAGAGACCACGACGGAAGAGACCACGACGGAAACAAAGGAATAACTCTCTACCTACAAAACGCATACAAGTGTAAGAGCGCGCGGTTTCCGCGCGCTCTTTTCCAACCCCTTGCTTCCCCCTTGGGGTGCCTTGCGCGGAAGTACCCGCGCCCTTCGTCTTGGCTCCCCCTCGAGGGGGAGCTGTCGAGGCCATAGCCGAGACTGAAGGGGTGTCATAAAATCACGTCAACCTTATTCCGGCCCCCTCCTCGGGAGAGCGGTCTTTCCTGCCCCCTCCTCGGGAGGGGGTGTCCCGCAGGGACGGGGGTGGGGCTAAAATCACGTCATGTTGAGCCGCCCGCCGACGTCCTTTCGGCGGGCGTGTCGAAACATGTCCTTATTATAATGCTTCATCCCACCCCCCGCCCGCAAATCCCGTAAAATGTTTGAAAAACCTCCGAAAGTGTGATATAATGGTAACTGCCCATAGCGAGGTGCAAAAATGCAGGAATATCCGCAAGTCAGAATTTTGTCCGTCATCCCCATGCGGACGCAGATCGTGTTCCCGGATGTCGCCGCGGCGTTCGACGTAGGCCGCGGGCTGTCCCTTGCCGCCGTCGAGCGTGCCGAGGACAACGAGAACTACGTCTTTCTCACCCGCCAGCGCGACCCCGGCAAGGAGTTTCCGGACTCAACCGACCTCTCTCCCGTCGGCATAGTCGCGCTCATCCGTCAGGCAACGCGCCTGCCCGGCGACCGTGTCCGCGTGTATGTGGAAGGGCGTTACCGCGCGACCGCACGCGATTTCCGTCTCGAGGGCGGCTACATCTATGCCGTCACCGACGAATTGCAGACCGTCCACGGCGACCCCACCCTCGAGGAGGCGTACTTCCGCACGGCCAAGGATCTGGTGAAGGACATCGTCTCGAGCGACGGCAAAATTTCCAAGGATCTCGACAACGCGCTCACAGGCATCGCAGACATCGATAAATACATCAACGTCTGCGCCTACAACATGCGCCTGCGGGACGACGTCAAGCAGCGCCTCCTCGAGGAAAACAGGCTCGTGGAGCGCTTAAAGCTGTTCGAACGCTGTCTCAACGACGAGCTGGAGATCGCCCGCCTCGAGCGCAAGATCGCACAGGACGTCAGAAAAAATATCGATAAATCGCAGAAAGAATATTTCCTCCGCGAACAACTCAAGGCCATTCACAAGGAACTCGGCGACGACGTGGAGGAAAACGAGAAGCTGCGCGAAAAGCTGCTCGCCAAAAAACTCCCCGCGCCCGTCGAGGAGAAGGCGATGGCGGAGCTCGCCCGTATGGACAAGATGCCGCCCTCCTCGCCCGAATACACCGTGCTCCGCAACTATGCCGATTGGCTCATCGACCTCCCTTGGCACGAGGAGACGAAGGACACCGAAAAGCTCTCCGATGTGGAAAAGGTGCTGAACGCCGACCACTACGGTCTGGAAAAGATCAAGGAGCGCGTCGTCGAATACCTTGCCGTCTTAAAGCTGACGGGCGAGCTGAAGGCGCCCATCCTGTGCCTCGTCGGGCCGCCCGGCGTGGGCAAGACGAGCATCGCCAAATCCATCGCCCGCGCCCTCGGCAGGAAGTTCGTCCGCATGAGCCTCGGCGGTCTCAAGGACGAGGCGGAGATCAGGGGTCACCGCCGCACCTACATCGGCGCAATGCCGGGCCGCATCCTCTATGAGATGAAGAACGCGGGCTCGGTCAACCCCGTGTTCCTCCTCGACGAGGTGGACAAGATCTCCTCGGATATGCGCGGCGACCCCGCCAGCGCCCTTCTGGAAGTTCTGGACCCCGAGCAGAACTCCACCTTCCGCGACCGCTACCTCGAGGTGGAATACGACCTGTCCAAGGTCATGTTCATCGCCACGGCCAACACGCTCGAGACCATTCCCTCGCCCCTGCGCGACAGAATGGAGATCATCGAGCTCTCGGGCTACACCCAGCAGGAGAAGGCGGAGATCGCAAAACGCTACCTTGTCCCCAAAAAACGCAGGGAAAACGGGCTCGCCGAGGGGCAGCTGCGGTTCACGGACGGCGCGATCGACGCCGCCATCGAAGGCTACACCATGGAGGCGGGCGTGCGCTCCCTGGAGCGCACCATCGGCACGGTGTGCAGAAAGGCCGCGGTGCGCATCGCCAAGGGCGAGGAGAACGCGCTTACCGTCACCAAACTCAATCTGGAAAAATTCCTCGGCGCCCGCCGCTTTTTGCGCGACGACGGCATGCTGGAGCGGGACGAAGTCGGCATGGCGACGGGGCTTGCGTGGACGGCTGTGGGCGGCGCCACGCTCACCATCGAAGTCTCCGCCATGCAGGGGAAGGGGGACATCCTTCTCACGGGCAAGCTCGGCGACGTCATGAAGGAATCGGCGCGGGCGGCCATCAGCTATATCCGCGCGCACGCCGAAAAGTACGGCATCAACGAAGAGGACTTCGAGAAAAAGGACATCCATATCCACATTCCGGAGGGCGCCACCCCCAAGGACGGCCCCTCCGCGGGCATCACCATGGCAACGGCCATCCTGTCCGCCTTCACGGGGCAGCCCGTCCGCCGCGACGTTGCCATGACGGGCGAGATCACCCTGCGCGGCAAGGTGCTCCCCATCGGCGGTCTCAAGGAAAAGGCGCTCGCCGCCGCCCGCATCGGCATCCACGACGTCATCATTCCAGAGGAGAACAAGAAGGACGTCGAGGAGATCCCGGAGAACGTCCGCAAGACGCTCAACTTCATTTGCGTGAGCGAGGTCGACGAAGTATTCGCAACGGCGGTTTCGGGGTTGGGCTATGCGCATTAACGGGGCAAAATTCATCACGAGCGCGGCGTCGCCCGCCCAATTCATCGTGCCGCAAAAGCCGATGATCGCCGTGTGCGGCAAGTCCAATTCGGGGAAGTCCACGCTCATCAACATGTTGGCGAACCAAAAGAACCTCGCCAAGACGAGCTCCGCCCCGGGCAGAACGCGCCTTGTCAACTATTTCGACTTCGGCGAATTTGTCCTCGCCGACCTCCCGGGCTACGGCTATGCCGCCGTCTCCAAGGCGGAAAAGGAGAAATGGGGTCGGGTTTTGGACGCATTCTTTGCCAAAAAGGAGCAGATCGCACACGTCTTTCTGCTCTCGGATATCCGCCGCGATCCCTCCGCCGACGACATGCAGATGGTGCAATTTCTCAACTACCACATCCTGCCCTTCACCGTCGTCGCGACCAAGGCGGATAAACTCTCCCGCATGAAGCAGAGGGAGCGCCTGCGCGCCGTCGCCAACGCCTTCGGGCTGGGGGAGGGGAACGTCCTCGCCGTCTCGGGGCTCACGGGCGGGGGCAAGGAGGCGCTCACGGCGCGGATCGCGCAGATCTTACAGCTCACGGAATAACGCGGCGTCAGCCGCTGCAAGTCAGGAGGCATCATGAAAACCTACCCCAACGTCTTTATCTTCGACCATCCGCTCATCCGCCACAAGATCAGCATCTTGCGGGATAAGAACACGAGCACCAAGGAGTTCCGCGAACTCGTCGAGGAGATTGCCACGGTCATGACGTACGAGAGCATGAAGGACGTCGAACTCGTGCCCGTCGAGGTGGAGACCCCCCTCGAGCGGACGGTGCAGTACCGCGTGCGCGCGGAGAGCGTCGTCATCGTGCCCATTCTGCGGGCGGGGCTCGGCATGGTGAGCGGCGTGCAGCGCGTCTTTCCCACGGCGCACGTCGGCCACATCGGCATGTACCGCAACGAAGTTACGCTCGAGCCGCAGGAATATTACTGCAAATTGCCCGCCGACATCGAGAACAAGACGGTGTTTTTGGTCGACCCCATGCTCGCAACGGGCGGCTCCGCCTGCGACGCCATCGTCGCGCTCAAAAAGCGGGGCGTCAGGAACATCAAGTTCATGGCCATCATCGGCGCGCCCGAGGGGGTGGAGAAGGTCGCAAAGGCGCATCCCGACGTCTCCGTCTACGTCTCTACGCTCGACCGCTGTCTCAACGCGCAGGGGTACATCCTGCCGGGGCTGGGCGACGCGGGCGATCGGCTCTTCGGCACAAAGTAGACCCCGTTTCGCACTTGCCCCCTCCTCGGGAGGGGGTGTCCCGTAGGGACGGGGGTGGGGCACGCCACACAATCACGTCATGCTGAAATTCCCGCCCCGCCACATAACTCACGTCATGTTGAGCCACAGCCGACCGCACCCGCGGTCGGCTGTGTGTCGAAACATGTCCTTATTTAATAAAGTAGAAACTTTTATTCCGCCCGTCTCTTGCCCCCTCCTCGGGAGGGGGTGTCCCGTAGGGACGGGGGTGGGACTCCACCCTGATCCCGCTCTCCGCGCAAGGCTTCCCCTTTCGCAAAGGGCGCCGCAGGCGTGCCTTGTGCTGAAGCTCCGCCGCAGGCGGTGATGGGGATTGAGCCATAATCACGTCATGCTGAAATTCCCGCCCCGCCACACAAATCACGTCATGTTGCCCCGCGCGCACCATTCGTCTACCATGCGCGCCACACAATCACGTCATGTTGAGCAAAAGCCCCGCCGACACAATCGGCGGGGCTTCGTCGTCGAAACATGTCCATATTTTATCATCGCCGCGCAAGGGGCGGCCCCCGCCCCCCCAAAAAAGCAAAAATTTTTTCAAAAAAGTATGAAAATTTTCTTGACGATAGGGCGGGGCAAAATGTTATAATTGATATAGTCACCACAAAGGAAGGAATGCAAATGGAGTTGCAAGAACTGATCTGTAAATGTTGTACGGCGCCGCTCGACCCCGCAAAAGCGACGGGGCGCGTCATCCGCTGCGTGCACTGCGGCACGGCGTTCATCATGGCGAAGAGCAACCGGTCTAAAGTGCAAAATTTTCTCGATCAAGGCGAACACGACCTCGACAACTTCAAATTCGACGAGGCCTATACGGCATACGCAAAGGCCGCCGAGCTCGACAGCGAGGAGCCCGAGGCCTACTTCGGCATGGCGCTTTCCACCTTCAAGGTACAGTATTTGAAGGACGAGGCAAACGATCCGCCGCGTCTGCAGCCCATTTGCCACGAGGTGACGGACAAAAAATTCACGGAGAATGCAAACTACCGCCGCGCCCTTGCGCTCGCGACCGCCGAGCAGCGCAAAGAGTACGAAAAGCGCGGCGAGGAGATCGACTACATCCTCGGCGAGTTCTTCAAACTGAAACAGTCGGGGCTCGATTACGACTGCTTTTTGTGCGTAAAAGTGACAGATGGGGTCGGAAAAACCGAGGACAGCAAGGATGCCGACTACATCTACGGGCTCCTGCGCGACAAGGGCTATAGGCCCTTCTATTCGGAGCGTGAACTTCGCAACGTGGCGGGCGCCGACTACGAGGCGCGCATCCTGTATGCGCTCTGCACGAGCGAGTGCATGCTTGTCATCTGCCGTGACGAAAGCTATTTGGAGACCAAGTGGGTCAGAAACGAATACATGCGCTTTTTGAAGCTCGTCAACGATGCGGAGAAGGAGAGCGACAGTATCACCATCGTGTTCTACAAAAAGCCCATCGAGCGTCTGCCGGAGCGGAGGGGCAAGCTGCAGGGCATCGATTTTTCGCTCCGCGAGGCAGAAGGCAAGATCGTCGACTTTGTGGAAACGCACACCCCCGAGGCGAAGAAGCGCCGCGAGGAGGAGAAAGCGAAGAAGCGTGCCCAAGAGGAAGCGCGGAACCGCCAATTCGAGGAGATGCAGAGGCGGCTTGACGAGAGCGAAAACCGGCGCAAAGCGGAAGAAGAGGCGCGCAACCGCGAGCGGGAAGAAATGCGCGCCATGATCGACGAACTCAAGCGTGGCAACGCACAGCAGCCCGCTGCCCCCGCAGGCAACCTGACCCCCGCCCAACTCCTCGCCATGATGCGTCAGGCGGAGGAGGAAGAAAAACGCCGCAAAGAGGAAGAGGAGAAAAAGCGCAGGGAAGAAGAAGCCCGCCTTGCCGCCGAACGCCGTGCGCGCGAGGAAGCCGAGCGCAAAAAACGCGAGGAAGCGGAGCGGAAACGCCGCGAAGAGGAAGCTCGCCTTGCCGCAGAACGCCGCGCGCGGGAAGAAGCCGAGCGCAAAAAACGCGAGGAAGAGGAGCGGAAACGCCGCGAAGAGGAAGCCCGCCTTGCCGCCGAACGCCGAGCCCGAGAGGAAGCCGAACGCAAAAAACGCGAGGAAGAGGCGCGGAAACGCCGCGAAGAGGAAGCCCGCCTTGCCGCCGAACGCCGTGCGCGGGAAGAAGAACAGAAACGTAAGGAAGAAGAACGCCGTGCCTATTTGGCACAATTTAAGATCGAAAATGGCGTTTTGAAAAAATATACAGGAAAAGGCGGCGACGTAATTATTCCCAACAGTGTGACTTTGATTGGGGAAGAGGCGTTCATGTGTTGCAGAAGTCTTACGGGCATCACCATTCCCAACAGCGTGACATCGATTGGGGATTTTGCGTTCTATGGTTGCAACGGGCTGACGAGCATTACAGTCGCCGAGGGGAACAGGGTATACCGTAGCGAGGGGAATTGTATCATCAAGAGAGCAACACACAAGTTGATTTTGGGCTGCAAAAACAGCAAGATCCCTTTTGGTGTGACCTCCATTGGGGAGAGGGCGTTCGCGGGCTGTGATAATCTTACGAGCATTACCATCCCCGACAGCGTGACCTCGATCGGGGATTTTGCGTTCTATGGTTGCAACGGGCTGACGAGTATTGAAATTCCCGACGGCGTAACTTCGATTGGAAGCGGGGCGTTCGCGGGCTGTGATAATCTTACGAGTATAACCATTCCCAACAGCGTGACTTCGATTGGTACAAATGCATTTTGTAATTGCAGTGGACTTAATAGCATTAAAATTTCCGATAGTGTGATTTCCATTGAAAACGGTGCGTTCGAAGGATGTCCGATACAAAAAGCGGAAATCCCAACGTTGGCACTTTCCCATATCCCCAGGAGAAAGCTTAGAACGGTAGTTATTACTAGTGGGGCTTCGATCATAATGGATGCGTTTAGGGATTGCAAAAGTCTTACTAACATTACTATCCAAAACGGTATAACATCCATTGAAAAGCGTGCGTTCTATGGTTGTGTAGGACTTAAAAGTATCTCTATTCCAAGCAGCGTGGTAAAAATATGCGGAAGTGCATTTCAAGGATGTAGCGGACTTAAAAGTATTACCATTTCTTGCCGTTTGAATGCGATTGGTGAATATGCATTTTTAGGTTGTAGCAATCTGGTGGATGTTGTAATCCCCGACGGTGTGGCTGTAATAGGGTATTATGCATTTTCCAATTGCAGCGGGCTTACAAGTATTACCATTCCCGACAGCGTAACTTCAATCGGAGAAGGAACTTTTGAAGGCTGTAGCGGGCTTACAAGCATTACCATTCCCAACGGCGTGACCACAATCGGGCGCGACACGTTTAAGGATTGTAACGGGCTTACAAGCGTTACCATTCCTGAAAGCGTGACCAAGATTGAGGATTATGCGTTCTGTAAGTGTAGTGGGCTTACAAGCATTACAATTTCCAACAGCGTGACTTCGATCGGAGATTCTGCATTCGCCGGTTGCACAAAGCTCAAAAGCATCGCTATCCCCGATAGCGTGACTTCCATTGGAGACGAGGCGTTTTATATGTGCATCAATCTTAAGTCCGTCACTATTCCCAAGCGGTTCAAGGGCGGGATCATGAAAACAGAGCTCAAAAGAATTTTCGGCGAGGGCGTAAAATCCATCCGCTTCACCTTTACCGACTGACGGAAAAATTTTCCGTATCCGCACAAAACCCCCGCAAAACAAGTTGCAAAAAATTTTGCGCTATGGTATAATCTATAAGCCCGAAAAGGGCAATACTCACCCCACGCGCGCCGTTCTCCGTGTTCCGCAAATCTCATCGGCGGAAAAGGAACGGGCAAAATCCGCACATGGGGGCGGTATAACGGAGGAATTATGGCAGTTATCACCATGAAACAGCTTCTCGAGGCGGGCGTCCACTTCGGCCACCAGACGAGAAGATGGAACCCGAAGATGAAGAAGTACATCTTCGCCGCGCGGCACGATATCCACATCATCGACCTCGAGCAGACGGCAAAACTCATCGAGGAAGCGTACACCTTTGTCGTGGAGAGCGTGAAGGCGGGCAAGAGCGTGCTCTTCGTCGGCACCAAAAAGCAGGCGCAGGACGCCATCAAGGAAGAGGCGGAGCGCTGCGGGCAGTACTACGTCAACTCCCGTTGGCTGGGCGGAACGCTCACCAACTTCAAGACCATCCGCTCCCGCATCGACTATCTCGAAAAGCTCGAGCGCATGGA
>CANRFD010000050.1 GCA_947629845.1 uncultured Clostridia bacterium | reverse complement strand
TCCCCGGGAGGTGCGAGCTTCCGCGCCCGCTTATTTTTTAGGTTTCATCGTGGGGAACAGCAGCACGTCGCGGATGGTGGGACTGTCCGTAAGCAGCATGACGAGGCGGTCGACGCCGAGGCCGAGCCCGCCCGTGGGGGGCATGCCGCGGCCGAGCGCATCCAAAAAGTCCTCGTCTACCTGCGCGTTCACGCCCTGCGCGCGCTTTCTTGCCGCCTGTTCCTCCATGCGGTTTCTCTGGTCGATGGGGTCGTTGAGCTCGGAGAAGGCGTTGCCCATCTCCATGCCCATGATGAAGTACTCGAAGCGCTCCGTCATCGAGGGATCCTCCGGCTTGCGCTTGGCGAGCGGCGAGATCTCCACGGGGTAGTCGTAGATAAAGGTGGGCTGGATCAGCTTGTCCTCGACGAAGGCGTCGAAGAAGGCGGCGAGGATGTGCCCCTTCGTCTCCTTGCCCTTCTCGAGCTCCACGCCCCGTTCGGCGGCGAGCTTTTTGGCCTCCTCCGCCGAGGAAATTTGCGAGAAGTCCACGCCCGAGTACTTCTTCACGGCCTCGGCCATGGTGAGTTTTTCCCAATGCGAGAAGTCGATCTCGGTGCCCTGATAGGTGACTTTGAGCGACCCGCAAGCCTCGGTTGCGACGTACTTGTACATCTCCTCCACAAAGTCCATGACCTCGTGATAGTCGACGTACGCCTGATAAATTTCGATGGAGGTAAACTCGGGGTTGTGCTTTGCGTCCATGCCCTCGTTGCGGAAGATGCGCCCCATCTCGTACACCTTCTCGAAGCCGCCCACGATGAGCCGCTTTAAGTACAGCTCCGTCTCGATGCGAAGATACATATCGATATCGAGCGCGTTGTGGTGCGTCTTGAAGGGGCGGGCGTCGGCGCCGATCTCGAGGGGCAGGAGGATGGGCGTATCCGCCTCCAAAAAGCCGCGGGCGTCCAAAAAGTTGCGCAGGCTCCCGATGATCTTGGCGCGGCGGTAGAACGTCTCCTTCACGTCGTCGTTCATGATGAGATCGAGGTGGCGGAGGCGGTACTTCATGTCGGCATTCTGCAGCCCGTTGTACTTTTCGGGCAGCGGCATGAGCGCCTTGGAGAGCATCTCGAGGTGGGTCGCATGCACCGAGACCTCCCCCGTCTGCGTCTTGAACACGAAGCCCCTGACGCCCACGATGTCGCCGATGTCGTAATCTTTTTTATAGGCGGCGTACACATCCTCGCCGACGTCCTGACGGGTGACGTAAATTTGCAGCTGGCCGTCTTTATCGGAGATGTGGGAGAAGGAGGCCTTCCCCATGATGCGGCGGCTCATCAGCCTGCCCGCCACGGAGACCTCTTTCCCCTCGAGCGCGGCGAAATTCTCCTTCACCTCGCGGGAGTGCGCGGTGACGGCGTACTTCGTCTTTGCGTAGGGATCGTTGCCCTCCGCAACAAGTTTTGCAAGTTTTTCGCGGCGGATCCGCTCCTGCTCCGCGAGCTCTTCGCGGCTGTTTGTCTCGTCCATGGTATTCCTTTTAGTCGATCTTGAGAATTTTCAGCGTGTATGCGCCGTCGGGAGCCTTTACGGTGACGACCGCGCCCTTCTTTTTGCCGAGCAGCGCGGCGCCCGCGGGCGACTCGTTGGAAATGACGTTGTGGATGGGGTCGGCGCCCGTCGTGCCCATGATGGTGTACGTCGTCTCCTCCTCGAGCTCGTCGTCGTAGACGGTGACTTTGGAACCGATGTGAACGACGGAATTATCGTCGCTCTCCTCGATGATCTGCGCGTTCTTGATCTGATAGCCGAGCTCGACGATCTCCCCCTCGTTGGCCGCCTGTTCGTTGCGCGCCGCATCGTACTCCGCGTTCTCGGAGAGGTCGCCGTGGCTGCGCGCCTCCTGGATGCGCTCGATGATCTCGGCGCGTTTGACGGTCGTGAGATATTCGAGGCGCTCCTGCGCCTTCTTCATTTCTTCGCTCGTCATGTAATATGTGTCTGCCATGTTTCACCTCTTACTCGCACCCCGGCGGGGCGCGTTGATTTTCAAAATAGAATAAGAGGCACCGTGACTTCCCACATCGAAGCCACGGCAACCTGTTATGCGGCTATTATAGCGCGTGCGCGCGCGTTTGTCAACTATTTGTCGTCCTCCGTGCGCTTTTCCGTCAAAAGGATGGGAAGTTTCCGCAAATTCCGTTTGCTTTTTTCCCGCTTTTCCCGTATAATGGGCTTATGTTTCGCATCTGGGCAAAGGTCTTTTCCGACGACCATATCGTAAAACAGTTCACCTACACGCGGGAGGAAAAATTTACCTACTCCAACTTCTTCCGCTATCTCGCCGACATCTGCGACGAACTCGACATCCCCACCCCCGTGCTGCTCAAGACGCACATCATGAACTATGCCAAGTTCAACCATGTGGTGTTCCGCCCCCGCGATTTTGTGGAGACGCCCGCCTTTGAAAAGCTCGTCCTCGAAAATATTTTATGATTTCGCGCATACTGCGGATATGAAATATACCACCTGGATCTGCTGCGGATTTCTCATCGCGATGGGGCTGTTTGCGTGCGTGTACGCGCTCTCGGGCTTTGACGTGCTGCTCTTTCTGTGCGCGGGGAATTTTTACGCCTATCGCGCCGTCCTGTCGCTCTCGGGCGTGGGCGCGCTGTGGCTTCTGTTCTGGCTCGTCGCCTTCCGCCCCACCCGCTTTCTCTCGTGAAATCGCTTGACGGGTGCAGAGGTTTGTAGTAAGATAGAGGGCACGGAAGGTTTTCGGCCAACACTTCCGAATAAAAAAACCGAGGTGTAAAATTGAAAGATCTCTTTACCACCAAGCGCATCTGCCGCGCCGGCATCATCGCCGCGCTGTACGTTGCGCTTACTTGTTGCTTCGGGATGCTCTCCTACGCCGGCATCTTCCAGATCCGCCCCGCCGAAGCGCTGTGCATCCTGCCCCTCTTCTACCCCGAAGCCGTGCCCGCGCTCTACCTCGGGTGCATGCTCTCCAACGTCATCTCCCTCTACGGCGTGTACGACATCTTTGTGGGGTCGCTCGTCACCCTCGCCGCCGCCCTTTTGACCTTCGCCGTGGGGAAAATTTTCCGCGAAAGCAGGAACACCGTGCCCAATCACATCGCCCGCGTTGCGTTCGGCGGATTTTTCCCCGTCGTGTTGAACGCGCTCGTCATCCCCGTCGTCATCGTCTACCTCGCGGGATTTGCCGACGGCTTTGAGACGGCGATCGCCGCCTATACGTGGAATTTTGTCTCCCTGCTCGTTTCGCAGTCGGTGTGGATCTATGCGCTCGGCACGCCCGTCTATCTCTTCGTCGGCAGGATGCGGCAGAAGGGCGTTGCCGTCTTTCTCGACGGAAAGAAGGCGGTGCAGCCTGCGCAGGCCGAGAACTGAATTGATGCCCGTCGGTGTTTGGCCCGCGCCGACGGGTTTGTTTTTTATTTATTTTATCCTCTTTTTCGTCTCCCGCCTGCGCCCCGCGTTCCCCCCATAGGGGGGAACGCGGGGCGCAGGCGGGAGACGAAATTTTTCTTGCGCCGCCCCCTTCCTTCTCCCTCGCCGCCCCTGCCGCATGCGGGCGGGACGGGCAAATTCCGGCCGGAGCGAAGGACGCCTTCACCGTCACCAATCCTGCCTTTTGAGCGATTTGTCTTTCACGTCGTCGTAATAGGCGAAGTACTGCTTTTTCCACTCCGAGGGCGACAGCGGCTTCTCCTCGCCGCGCGCGTAGGCGAGGTATTCTTCGAGCTCCTCGGGCGTGAAGTCGCCCTCTTCGACCTCTTCGTACTGTGAAAATAATTTCATTAAATCGTATTGCGATATCATCTTTTTCTACCCCTTTCCCGCATTTTTCGGGCGGTTATCCACATGCGGATTGCGGAATTGTGGAAAATTTGTTGACAACTTTTGCTCAAAGCCGCGGCACGAAGCGGTTGCTCTGCCCGTCGTAGACGTAGCCGAACGACGACAGCTTTTCCTCGATCTCGGCGCGGTCGGCCTCGAGGTCGCCGCAGAGGTCGTCGAGGCTTTGGTACCCGTCGCGGAGCTTCATGTTGATAAAACTTAATAGAACGGCGTTTTCCTGCGGAAGCATCTGTTTTCCCCCTCATTTTGATTATATCATGGCTTTTGCCGAAAAACAACGATACCTGTCAAAGAATTTTAATTTTTTTCTTGACTTTTTTAACATTATGCGCTATAATTATGTTAATAATTAACAGAACATGATGAAAGAGGTGAACATGGCCGAAAATACAGAGTTAAACGAAGAGGTGATCCGCTCCTGGATCAAGCTGACGGGCGTGCTGAAAAATACGAGGATCACGCAGGGCATGATTTACAACGAGGCCATCGTGATGAACATCGTCTATGGGCAATATTTGAAGGATGGGGTCGGACTTGTGCCCTTTAAGGACATCGTCGCCCAGACGCGGATGCTGAAATCGCTTGTGAACCGCACCATTGAATCGCTCGTGAAAAAGGGGTACCTGATCCGCAGCGACGGAAAGGACAAACGCACCACGTTTGTGCAGCTGGTGCCCGAAAACCTCGACGTGTACATGGAAGTGCACAACCGCACCCTGAAACTTGTGGACGACATCGTGACGTCGATCGGCGAGGATGACGCGCGGGCGTTTGTGCGCATCTCGAAGCGCATCTGCGAGGCAGACCCGCTCAACAATTGAATTGCGGAAAACCGACCAAGGCCGCCCTTCCCTACGGAAGGGCGTTTTTTAACAGCGTTTTGCGGGTTTTATTTGCGCCCCGCGGCAAAGCCGCGGGGCGCGTTCGTTTTTAAGAAAATCATTTATCTCCATTTGCCAAGCATAAGATATCGTTTGCATCAAGATCGAGGATCAAACAAAGGTTTGCAAGCGTATCGAGCGCGGGCAATTTATCGCCGCGCACATAATGGGCGATCGTCGCTTGGTTGACCCCCAAACGTTTGGCCAATGCGGTTTGGGTCATCCCGCTCAATTTGATCGCTTCCACGATTTTACAGCGTATTTGCTCTAACCCGATCATCATTACCTCGAAAAAATTTTATGCCAGATAGACATAAAATGCTTGACTTATGCCTATCAGGCATGATAGAATCAGCATGTGCGGCGCGTAGCGTGATGATACACGAACATGCGCCGTAAATAAAAAACAAAGGAGAAAAATTATGGGCTATGTAGAAAGCAATCTCGGTAAAGACGAAAAGATTTTGGCGCGCATCACGCACAGTAAGGCGGCATTGATTTCGGCAATCGTTGCCGTAGGTATTTGTTTGGCCGTTGGTCTCGGCCTTTGGTATGGGGTGGGCGCAATTCTGGCCAGGATAGAGGAGAACGACAAAGCGGCGGAAGAGACTATCGATCTTCTTGTTCAAATTTTTGGCGTATTGCAAATTGTATTCCTTATTATTCCGCTTCTGGTTGGTGTGGCTCTCTTTCTTCATTCCACCATTGCAATCACATGTAACCAACTTGTTGTCACCAATAAAAGATTGGTTGGGAGAAAGGGATTGATCTCTAAAGATCTCATCGATATCCTCCTTTTGAAGCTTGACAATGTTCGGGTAAAAAACAATATGTTCGGCGCACTCTTCCACTACGGGACTTTAGAAGTCGTTTCGGCGGGATCGCAACAGATCGTAAACGGCAGAACGGCCAACCTGGAATTTCCGTATGTAAAAAATACGGAAGAGTTTCGCAAAGCCGTGCTTGCTGCCGTTGACAAGGCGAAAGAGGAAGATCGAGAGGCGCAGGCAAAAGCACAGGCCGCGGCATTAAAACGCGCTCAGGAGGATCTTTCATCGTGAGTCGTGTCATGAAAAAAGCAAATAAACTCGTTGCGATATTCTTCCTCCTCGCTGCGGGTATGATGAGCGCAATCTGTTTGGTCGCTTGCGGTTGGGGCAGCGAAAAGGCAGGAAGTTACTACTTTGATTCTATACTGCTTGAGTCCGACGGCGTCATGAAAGAGTATAAACTCGGAGATATGCTTCCGTGGGGAGTTGTCGCCACAAAAGATGTTCGCATTATTCGGCTCAGATCGAACGGAAGCGTTTTATTAAGACTTCAAGAGGACAGAGACGGGGCAACCGGCACATGGGAAGCGGTCGAAGGCGAACCGCAAAAGATTACGATTACGATCGACGGGGAATCGATGCCATGCGAATGCGACGGCTCTACGCTTGTTCTCTATTATACGGACGGTTCGTGCATTATGACATTCAAGAAATAAAACTTACGCGCCCCGCGGCGAAGCCGCGGGGCGCGGTCTATATGAGAAAGCGGAAATTTTACTGTGTAAGAAAAGAAAATAAGAAATTCTCACGCGCCACCGATGGAAACCTCGGTGGCGCGTGAGAGTATGGGAAAAATTTACAGCGTTTTGCGGGTTTTATTGTTTTTTCTGCCTCGAGACGCAGACGTAGCCCGCGGCGTTCGGACCGATGTGGGCGCCTACCGCGCAGCAAATTTGAAAAACGCTGTCGGTTTCGCGGTGCACCGCCTGCATGAGCGCGCGGGCGGGCTCTTCCCGGTCGGTGCAGAGAAAATAGACGGGATAGGCGGGATCGGGGTCATCGTTTTGAAGCCGTGCGGCGAGTTCTGCAATTGCGCGCTTTTTGCCGTGCGCCCTGCCCGACATGACGACCGTGCCGTCCGCGGGGACGGTGACGAGGGGCTTGACGCCGAGCAAATTTCCGACGATCGCGACGGATTTCTTCAGCCGACCGCCCTTGTAAAGATACTCGAGGGTATCGACATAGGCGCAGACGCGGAGGCGGGGACGGAGTTCATCGAGGAGCGCGATCGCTTTCTCCACCGTCTTATCGCGGTTTTGTGCCGCCGTTTCCACCAAAATACGCAGCATCGCCGTCGTGCAGAGGCTATCGTAGACGCGAACCTTGGTAAAACCGCCGTCGCGGGCAGCGAGCCGCGCCGTGTTGACCGTGCCCGAGAGCGCCGACGAGATGAGAATGACCAGCGTATCGGCGCCGTTCGTCTCCGCAAAGGCGCGCGTGAACGCCTCCTCGGAAGGCTGCGACGTGTGCGGAAATTCCCCCGCCAAAAGTCGGCTGTAAAACTCCGCCTTGGTGAGATTTTCCCCCTCCGCGTACTCCCTGTCCCCGAAAATGACGACAAGGGGTACGATTTTTATGCCGAGCGCCGCCGCTTCCTCCGCAGTGAACTCCGCCGAACTATCCGTGATAATTTGAAACATGACCTCTCCTTTGAAAACAGTTTATTCACTTTGTTAACATTATAGACGGAGTTGTTCACAAAGTCAACTGTTTTTGCAGGGGTGGGAGATTTTTTTGGGGCGACGGTGGATGTGGGAAGATTCGCTCGGCTCCTTCGGAGCCTCGGAATGAGACGGGGGGAATTGAAATAGGGACATGTTTCGACACACAGCCGACCGCAAGTGCGGTCGGCTGTGGCTCAACATGACGTAATTATGTGCCGCGCTTAGTAGGCGAATAGCGCGCGGGGCACAGCTCCCAGGGCTGTTTAGCATGGTGCGCCGCTCCACCCCCCCCCACGGAGGGGGCAGCAAAAAGCGGGGCGGAGAGAAGCGAGAGAAACGGGCGAATTACTATTTGCTTTGCGTAAATTTTTTTCCGTCGTCGGTCTTCCATTCGTTGCCCTTTTCGTCTTTGTAATACTCTGTAAAACCGACTTTACTGTCATAGGTCAATTTATATTCTTTACCGTATTCGTCCTTGACCGTTACCGTATTACCCGAGGAAGAGGAAAAATCCGCCTCCATAAATTTCTTTCCCAACCATCCGAGCGCCCCTATGAAATAGTAGATAAGGAGAAAGATGCCGAAAACCAAATAGTAAAACGGGAACGATATGTAATAATATATCTTCCACACCATAGCAATCGGATCGTTTGCCTTTTTATATCTCCTTAAACACAGATGCCCTAATGCTAAAAAAGCTACTATTTCTACGGCAAATGCAAGGTACATTTCGGCGCCTTCCCGCAAATTTTGCTCCATATACGTGCCCGCAAAGGGCGCCTCGGCACAGGCACAATAGATCAGCAATGCAATGTCTGCTACGGTGAGTATGAGACAAATGATGCTTCCGGCAAGCCAACCTTTTCCCTTCTTTTCAGGCGAGCCCGAGGCATCGCCATACGATTTGTTTTCCATGTTTTTCCTCCGTTTTTTTCTTCATTATAGCACCATGATTTACAAAAGTCAACAAAATCACCATTGTAACACAGATATTTTAGTGGTGATTTATGTTAATGTTGGCGTATGCTGCTCAATGAACTGATTTCGGAAAAACTTGAAACCTTGCGGAAAGAACGCCACCTCGGCGTTTACACCCTTTGCAACCGCGCGGCGATGTCCTATGAAACTTACCGGAGTATTCGGCGCAATAAAAATAAGGATATTTATTTGCGGACTTTGCTGATTTTGTTGCGCGTTCTGAATGTTTCGCCGCAGGAATTTTTCAGCGACCCTATGTTTGATGATCCCGAACTTGATATCGACTTCAAATAAGTGTGTCGGGCGCCGATTATAAAATAAGGATATGTTTCGACACGCCCGCCGACAAAAGCATCGGCGGGCGGCTACTTCGCCTACGGCTCGTGCCACGCTTAGTAGACGAATGGTGCGCGCGGGGCAGGATGACGTGGTTTACCGCGGCGAGGGAATAAGGTGGGCGTGATTTTGTGACACCCCTTCAGTCTCGTCTATGGCCTCGACAGCTCCCCCTCGAGGGGGAGCCAAGGTCACGCTCGCGAGGACGAGAACCCATATCCCCCGCGCGGGTACTTCCCCAAAAGGGGGAAGCAAGGAGTCGGACAGGCTGCGCGGGTACTTCAGCGCAAAAGGGGAAGCAAGAATAAGGTGAGCGTGATTATGGCTCAATCCCCATCACCGCCTACGGCGGAGCTTCCCCTTTGCAAAAGGGGAAGCCTTTCAGAGCGGCGGAGATAGGAAAGTGCCGCTTGCGAATGCAAGCGGCACTTTTGTTTGAAATCCAGCAACTACCTATCCTCCCGGGCCGTTAGGCCAAGTACTTTCGGCGTAAGAGAGCTTAACTTCTGTGTTCGGGATGGG
>CANRFD010000049.1 GCA_947629845.1 uncultured Clostridia bacterium | reverse complement strand
AAGAAATTGACCCCCGTCAAGGAAAAATGCTTGACGGGCGGTTTTTTCTTTGATATAATGGCGATAAAAGGAGCGTTGCATGAAGGATCTCGCCTATCTTCAACTTTGGGACGCCTACGGTGCGCTCCTTACCGATACACAGCGCGAGATCTGCGAAAAATATTACTTCTACGATCTCTCCCTCTCGGAGATCGCGGAGGAGAAGGGCATCTCCAAGCAGGCCGTCTCCGATGCGCTCAAGACGAGCAGGGAACTCCTCGACTTCTACGAGGGGAAGCTGCACTTCAACGCACAGACGCAAGCCTACTCTCGGGCGGTCTCGTTTATGATGACGGACGTCACGCGTGCGCTCGAAGCCTTCAAGCGCCTTCACCCCGAATACGCGGGGGAGATGGACGGCATCATCGAAAAAGTGACGGTAGGCGAAGAAATCGACCTCGACGGCAAGGAGGAATAAATGGCTCTGTTTGCATCGCTATCGGAGCGGCTCAACCACATCTTTTCCAAACTGACCAAGCGCGGCAAGCTCACCGAGCTTGAGATCAGGCAGGCCATGCGGGAAGTCCGCATCGCCCTCCTCGAGGCCGACGTCAACATCCGCGTGGCGAAGGAATTTATCGCCACCGTCTCGGAGAAGGCGGTCGGGCAGCAGGTGCTCGAAAGTCTCAACCCCGCGCAGCAGGTCATCAAGATCGTCAACGAAGAGCTCATCGCCCTGATGGGGCCTTCCAACGCCAAGCTCGAGGTCTCCCCCAAGCCGCCCACGGTCATCATGATGTGCGGCCTGCAGGGCGCCGGCAAGACGACGATGTGCGCCAAACTCGCCGTTCAGCTCAAAAAGCAGGGCAAAAAGCCGCTGCTCGTCGCGTGCGACATCTACCGCCCCGCCGCCATCGACCAGCTCAAGGTGGTGGGGGGAAAGGCGGGCGCCGAGGTCTTTGAAAAAGGCACGCAAAACCCCGTCAAGACGGCGAAACAGGCCATCGACCACGCCCGCAAGATGGGCTTCGATACCGTCGTCATCGATACGGCGGGGCGCCTGCATATCGACGAAAAGCTCATGGAGGAGCTCGAAAACATCAAAAAAGAGGTGGACGTCCACGAAATTCTGCTCACCGTCGACGCCATGACGGGGCAGGACGCCGTCAACGTTGCCGAAACGTTCAATTCGCGGCTGAACGTCACGGGCGTCATTCTCACCAAGCTCGACGGCGACACCCGCGGCGGCGCGTGCCTCTCCATCAAGGCGGTGACGGGCAAGCCCATCAAGTTCATCGGCGTGGGCGAAAAGATCACCGACCTCGAGCCCTTCTATCCCGACAGGATGGCGTCCCGGATCCTCGGCATGGGGGACGTGCTCTCGCTCATCGAGAAGGCGCAGGAGGCCGTCTCCGAGAAGCAGATGAAGGATTTGGAGCGCAAAATGCGGGAAAATTCCTTCACGCTTACCGACTATCTCACGCAGTTCGAGGCGCTCAAAAAGATGGGCGGGGCGAGTGCGCTCATGGGCATGCTCCCCGGCATGGGGAAGCTCAAACTCAAGGAAGGGGACGTGGACGAGAAGAAGATCGAGCGGATGAAGTCCATCATCCTCTCCATGACGCCCAAGGAACGGGACAATCCGCAGATCATCAACTCCTCGCGCAAGCGGCGCATCGCGCTCGGCTCGGGCACCACGGTGCAGGAGATCAACCAACTCTTAAAGCAGTACGATCAGACAAAACTTCTCATGAAGCAGATGAAGAGCGGCAAGCGCAGGCTTCCCTTCTGAATAAATTCAAAACATATATTGGAGGTAAAATACAATGGTAAAAATGAGACTGGTGAGAATGGGCGACAAGAAGTCCCCCGTCTACCGCATCGTGGTCGTGGACGCGCGCAAGGCGGCGACGGGCGAGTACATCGAGAAGATCGGCTTCTACGATCCCAAATCCAACCCCGTCACCTTGAATGTGGACGTCGAGAAGGCGAAGGAATGGATCGCCAAGGGTGTGCAGCCCACCGAGACGGTGAAGAGCCTTCTCGTGCAGGCGGGCGCCATCGAAAAGAGCGAAAAACTTTCCCCCGCCAAGACCAAGGGCAAAAAGACCAAGAAGTAAGGCTTGGCCTCTCCTCTTCCCCAAACACACCGCAAATTCAAGGAGGAAAGTAAGATGCTGGAACTCATCAAATACATCGTCGGGCAGTTCGCCGAGGACAAGGAGCATACCGAGTACGTCGTCGAGGAGACGGAGGACGCGATCAACGTCACCGTGCTGCTTGCCGATTCGGACATGGGCAAGGTCATCGGCAAACAGGGCAAGATCGCAAAGGCGCTCCGCACCCTCGTGCGCGCCGCCACGCCCAAGGACTCCAAGAAGTACAATGTAGAGATCCGTGAGCGCACCGAGGAAGAAGCGTAACCAAAAGCGTAACCGCGTTTCACATGCGCCCGCAGGCATATGCCCGCGGGCGCATTTTGCGTACATGGGGTGAAAAAAAGCGGCGCGGACAGTCGTCCGCGCCGCAGCGCATATGCGGTTTTACACAATATAGTTTTCGTCGGGGGCGGCCTTGTCGAGCTCCGCGCGCTGCCCCTCGTAGCCGGGTTTGCCGAGGAGGGCGAACGTCGCCTTCTTCCCCGCCTCCACGCCGGGCTGGTTGTAGGTGTCGATGTTGAACATCGCGCCCGCGTACGCCGTCTGCAGTTCGAAGTAGTAGAGGAGCTGCCCGAGGGTAAATTCGTTGATCTCGGGGATGTGTACGGTGTAGTTCATCCTTCTCGCCTTGGTGAGCGCGTACGCCGTCGCCTTGTTTTCGGCCTGAATGAGCTCTTCCATCGTGTGGCCGCCGAGGAAGGCGACGTCGGGAATGTTCTCGCAGCCGTGCGGAATGGGCGACTTCTCCTTATAGCTGCCCACGGAGAGGAAGGTGACGACCTTGTCGAAGGGCCCCTCGGTGTAGAGCTGCACCTGCGAGTGCTGGTCGGTGACGCCGAGCGCCTTGACGGGGGTCTGCCCGACGTTGCAATTGCCGCCCGAGAGGGTCACATTTTTGCCGAGGCTCTCCGCCCACAGCTGGGCGTACCAGTCGGCAACGTAGCGAAGATTGTCGGAATAGGGCATCATGACGCCGATGTTCATGCCGTTGCGGTAGGCGACGTATTGCAGCGCCGCGGTGATGAGCGCGGGATTCTTGCGGAGATCGGGCGTGCGGCACAGCTTATCCATGTACGCCGCGCCCTTCAGAAGCAGCTTGATGTCGATGCCGAGGACGGCCGCGGGGAAGAGTCCGACGGGGGAGAGCTCGGAGAACCTGCCGCCCACGCCGTCGCCGAGGACGAAGGACTTCACGCCGCCCAGTTCCTTGGAAATTTTAACGAGGTTTCCGCGCGAGGCGTCCGTCGTGAACACGACGTGATCCTTCACGTTCTCGCCCGCCTTTTCCAAAAGGTCTGCGATGATGAGATACTGCGTCATCGTCTCGCTCGTCGCGCCCGACTTGGAGATGACGTTGAAGCAGGTCTTTTTGATATCGATAACGTCCAAAAGTTCCTTCATGCGGACGGGGTCCACATTGTCCTCCACGTAGAACTTCGGCCCCTTGCGCTTGGTCTTGGGCAGGTCGTTATAGTGCAGGTGGCAGAGCGCGTTGAATGCCATTATGGGGCCGAGCGCCGAGCCGCCGATGCCGAGCACGACGAAGTAATCGAATTTTTTTCGGATGGCCTTTGCCGTCGCGAGGATATCGGCAACGACCTCGCCTTGGTTGTAGGGGAGCTCCGTCCAACCCATATACAGGTCGTCTCTGCCGCGGTTGGTGCTCACGTAGACGTGCGCGTTCCGTATAAGCCCGCTGTATGCCTTGAGATCCCGCAGGGAGATCCCCTTCAAACCGAGATATTTATCGGTCATGTTGGTGTAATCCACCGTGATGCGCAGTTGCTTGCGCACTTCTTCGGTCAGTTTCATAATTTATCCTCCTGTCGTTTGTCACGCAGAATTATAGCACAATCCAAATGCAATTACAAGCGGCAGGCGAAAAAAATATTCGCCTCCTCTGCGATTTCTCCCCGCTCTATAAGATGAAAAAAATCGTTGACCGCGCCGCCGCGTTATGATATAATCGAAAAGAGTGAAAACGGAGGAAAAACCGATGGAGTTGCGGAATGTAACGTGCAAATGCTGTACGGCGCCGCTCGACCCGTCCGGGGCGGAGGGGAACGTCCTGCGCTGCACGTTCTGCGGCACGGCGTTCATGCTCGCAAAGAGCAGCGAGCCCAAGGTGCAAAATTTTCTCGATCAGGGCGAACACGACCTCGACACCTGTAAATTCGACGACGCCTATGCGGCATATCAGAAGGCTGCCGAGCTCGACAAAGAGGAGCCCGAGGCCTACTTCGGCATGGCGCTTTCCGCCTTCAAGGTGCAGTATCTGAAGGACGAGACGTGCGACCCGCCCCGCATGCAGCCCATCTGCCACGAGATCTCGGCAAAGAGCTTCTGCGCGGACAAAAACTATCGGCGCGCCCTGCAATTTGCGACGGACGAGCAGCGGCAGGAGTACGAAAGGCGGGCCGCCGAGATCGATGCCATCAAACGGGAATTTTACGACCTGCAGCGCAAGGGGCTGGACTACGACTGCTTTTTGTGCGTCAAGGTGACGGAAGAGGACGGCAGGACGCGTACGGCCGACTACGACCGCGCAAACGACATTTACTATTATCTCAAGGACGAGGGCTACAAGCCCTTCTTCTCCGAGCGCGAGATGAAGGGGCGCGAGGGGGCGAATTACGAGGCGCTCATCCTGTACGCCCTGTACACGTCGGAATGTATGCTCATCGTCTGCTCGGACGAGAGCTATCTGCAGACCAAGTGGGTGAAAAACGAGTATACCCGCTTCGCCTCCATGATCGCCAACGAAGAAAAAGAACGGGACGCCGTCTCCTTCGCCTTCCACGGCACGCCCATCGAGCGTCTCCCCGGCAGGAGCGGCAAAATTCAGGGCGTCGACCTCGCAAAGCCCGACGCCTACACCCGCATCCACAGCTTTGTGGCGGGGCACCTGTCCGCCGCAGCGGAGGGGGAAGGGCGGCGCGTGCCCGAACCTCCGCACAAGGCGGAGCAGCGGCGCGTGCCCCAACCTCCGCAGCAGCCCGCGGAAAGCCGTCCCGAGGCGGCGATCAACGTCGCGCCCACGGCGGCCTCCCTGTGTGCGCGCGGGTACGAAAAGCTCGCGGCGCGCGATTTCACCCCCGCCCGCGACCTCTTCGAGCGCGCGTTGGAGCTCGAACCCGGGAACGCCGCGTCGCACTGGGGCGTTTTCCTCTGCGATTTCCGCGCGGTGAACGAGCAGGAGATCGCATGCACCGCGGAGACGCTGACAAAGATCCGTCAGAATGCCGACTATGCCGCGGCGCTGCACGGCGCCACGGGGGAGATGCGGGCGCGCGTCGAGCGCTTCTGCTCTGCCATGGCGGAGCAGGCGGAAGTCGGGATCGGCAAGGGAGAAGCGGGGCTGCGCGACCTTCGCGCCAAGGCCGAACAGACGGCGCAAAAGTCGGCAACCGCCAAGGCAGTTTTGCAAAAAGCGCAGGATGGGGTCAAGAATTTCAACCTCGCCCGCAAGGAATGGGCGGGCGTCAACGCAAAATACGGCGTCATCTTTTGCCTCTGCGCCGTCGCCGCGGCGGCGGTGTTCGAGGTCGTGTTCAACCTGTATGCGCCGCTTCCCATGGCGTGGCAGGTCGTCGTCGCCATCTTTGGCGGCGTCGCCTGCGCCATTCTCGGCGGCCTCGCGCTCAACTTCCTCCTCTTCCTTATCTTTTCGTCCGCCATCACCGCCTCGGAGAAGCGGAAAAAGAAAAAACTCTCGGAGAAGTACTCCATTCCCCTCGAGGAACTCACCGACGCCGCCCTGAAGGGCGACAAAAAGGGCACGGGCAAGGGGCTTTCCGCCGCGGAAAAGCGGCTTCGGCAGGCGCAGGAGATCGTGGACGCCTTAAACGGCGAGCTGAAAACGCTGCACGCGGACTTTCTCAAAGCCGCCGAAGAGGACGCCGTGTACCATCAGGCGGCCTCCCTTCTGGTGTGCGGCAAGGTCTGCGGCGGGGCGGAGGCGGCAGGGCTTCTCCCCCGCGATCTGAAGGAAACCTACCTCGCCCTCCTCGCCGAGAGCGGCGGGAAAACGGGCGAAAACTGACAGCGTTTAATAGGTTTTATACAAAATTTGTTATGCCGCGCGGCGTTTTCTGCGCGGCATGAATTTTTTTATCAGGGCGCGGAAGTCGCACAGCTTGAAAACCGACAGAAGCACGACTTCGGCGACGGCGACGCAGAGCATCACGCAGACGGCGGCGGGGACGTAGCTCATGTAGCGGACGAGCAGGGCGTGCAGCCCCACGCCGAACAGCGTCACGGGCGCAATTACGAGCATCAGCCGCAAAAAGTACCTGCCCGAGCGCAGCTTCCCCGTCTTTTTGCGGAGCAGGGCGAGGGAGCAGGCGGCGGTGATGGTGTGGTCGACGGCCGTCCCCACGAGCAGCGCCCCGCTGCCGAGCACGGGCGGCAGCAGCCACACGCACAGCAGCATCGCACAGGAGCCGCCGAGGAAGATGAGCAGCGTCTGCCGTTCGCAGCCGAGGGAGTTGAGCATGCTCGTCGAGATCATGGATACGCTCATGGGGAGCAGTACGGGCGCACAGGCGGCGATCATCTCCCCGCTCTCGGCATTGGAGAAGAGGAAGATGCCCACATCTTTCCCGACGGCGAAGAAGAGGGGGATGAGCATGCCTGCGATGAGCAGCGCAACGTTGAGCGCCTTTTCCACGAGCTCGCCCAATTGCTTCGTCTCCCTTTTGTAGAACCGCTCGGAGAGCTCGGGCACGAGCACGAGGGCGATGGGGCCGATCAGCGAGCACGGCACGGCGACGACGGGCATCACCATGCCATATACGACGCCGTATTCGCTCATCGCCTTGGCGGCGGTGTAGCCCACGGAGGTCATGCAGAGGGGGAAGAGCACCGAGATGAACGAGCTCAACAGCGAGGAAGAAGCGCGCATCGCGGTGATGGGCAGCGAGGCCTTCAAGAGCGGCTTGATCTCCCCCTTGGGCGAGCGCAGCCTGCCGCCCCGCGCAAAAAAGTACACGGCGGCGACGGCGAACGAGGTGAGATAGGCGGCGAGAAGGGCAACGGCCGCCTTGTTGACGTCGGCGATGCCGCCCCGCACAACGACGAGCAGCAGCACGCCCGCCCCGATCATGACGAGCTCCTCTACGAGCTCGATGAGCGAATAGGCGAAAAACCGCTTGTTGCCCCAAAAACTTCCGCGGATGATGGAGTAGAGCGCGGTGAACGACAGCCCGAAGAGGAGGATGTAAAAGACGTCCGCACAGCGCGGGTCGGAAAAAATTCTGCTGAACGGGGTGCGGAAAAGGTACAAGAGCACGGTGATGGGCACGCTGAACGACAGCGCGATGAGCATGGCGGCGGTCGTCGCCTTCTGTTCGCCCGTGCGGTAGCCGTGCGCGCGGTGCTTGGAGATGATGCGGGAGAGCGTGATGGGCAGCCCCGAGGAGGAGATGGTGAGAAAGACGGCGAACACGGTGAGCGCCACCTGATACACGCCGAGCCCCTCCGAGCCCAACGTGCGGGAGAGGATGATGCGGTACAAAAAGCCGAGCAGGTGTTCGAGCAGCGTAAATACGGTGACGACAAAGGTCGTTCGGTACAAGTTCATGCAATATTTTATTCGCCCCTGTCACGCGAATATGAAGCCGCGCATACAGTAGAAGCGTGAAACTTTCTCTCTCCCCGCCCACCCGATACCGCGTCAAACGCGGGCAGACGCTTCGCACCGTCGCCGAGGCGTTCCGCGTCCCGCCCCGCCTCCTCGCCGCCTGCAACCGCCTTACGGGCGAAATAGAGGAGGGGCAGGTGCTCCTTCTCCCCGACGGCGGAAATCTGTACACCGTCCGCGGCGGCGAAAGCAAGTCGCTGCTCTGCGGCAGTGCGGAGCGTTTCGAACAGCTCAACGCAACGCGCTGCCTCTACCCGGGGCAGACGGTGCTCCTCGGGTAGCACGCCGCCCCCCGCTTTGCATACAATGGAGCAGAACGGATAAAGTTCTTTTACGGAGGTAACAAATGTCATTTTTTTCCAATTTCTCCTCGGATCACTGCCCCGGCACCATTTCGGGGAATCCGTTGAGCGGTCTGTGCGAGAAGGTGTGCATTCAGGCGGAAAAGATCTTCGACGCGGGCATCATCCAATCCCGCCTCGAAAATTACTCCGTCGGGCTCGTGAACCCCGTCCCCGCCAACCCTACATATCCTCTCACGTTCGTGAGCGCGCGTTCCACATCCTCGGTCGGCACGGTGACGAACCTCGTCATCGAGCGGCAGGCGGAAGGGGGCTGCGCCCGCGTGCAGGCGACGGTCACCGTCCCCATTGAGATCGTCTATGTGGATGCAAACGGCGTCGACGGCGTCGCCTCGAGCTCCATCGTTCTCACGGAGGACGTCTTAATGTACGTGCCGCCCGCATCCGTCATTCCCTTCACGGTGACGAGCGTGGCGTCCTGCGTCTCGCCCGAGGGCACCTTCGATGCCTCGACGGGCACCTTCTCCATCAGCGCATGCGTCACGTGCATTCTCAAGGTCTCCATGCAGGTGGAACTTCTCGTGCCGAGCTACGGCTATTGCGCCATTCCGCCCGCACAGGAGTACTCGCAGGAAGTGTGCTCGGGCTTCTTCGAATTGCCGCTCTACCCGCAGGGCAGGGCGTGCAGCAAACAGTAACAACCAATACTTACGGAACCGGAAAAACCAAACGACCCCCCACCCGGGGGCCGTTTCCATATCCGTTACGCCCATGTTCTGCGAATCGTTCGCATGGCTTCCCCTTTTGCAAAGGGCGCCGCAGGCGTGCCTTGCGCTGAAGTGCCCCGTAGGGGCGATAGGGGTTCTGTGAACCGCCCGCAAGGCTTACCCTTTTCCAAAGGGGAAGCTCCGCCGTAGGCGGTGATGGGGATTGAGCTATAAATCACGCCCACCTTATTCTTGCCCCCTCCTCGGGAGGGGTGGAGCGGCGCACCATGCTCAACAGCCCTGTGGGCTGTGAGCGCGCCGCGACAGGAGGCGTGGCCTCGCCGAC
>CANRFD010000048.1 GCA_947629845.1 uncultured Clostridia bacterium | reverse complement strand
GGTTCTCCTTCAACGTCGCGGGCGGGCGGTGCGAAAACTGCGAGGGCGACGGCATCATGAAGATCGAGATGCACTTCCTGCCCGATGTCTACGTCCCCTGCGAGGTCTGCGGCGGCAAACGCTACAACCGCGAGACGCTCGAGGTAAAGTACAAGGGTAAGACCATCTCCGACGTCCTCGAAATGACGGTGGAGGAGGCCTGCGAATTTTTCAAGAGCATCCCGTCCATCTACAACAAGCTGTCCACGCTCAACGAAGTGGGGCTGGGCTACATCAAGTTGGGGCAGAGCGCCACCACGCTCTCGGGCGGCGAGGCGCAGCGCGTCAAGCTCGCAACCGAGCTCTCCAAACGCTCCACGGGCAAGACGTTCTACATTCTGGACGAGCCGACGACGGGCCTCTCGAGCTACGATGTGGAAAAGCTCGTCAACATTTTGTTGCGCCTCCGCGACGGCGGAAACACCGTGCTCGTCATCGAACACAATTTAGACGTCATCAAGGTGGCCGATCACATCATCGATTTAGGCCCCGAGGGGGGCGACGGCGGCGGCACGGTCGTCACCACGGGCACGCCCGAGGAAGTCGCCGCCTGCGAAAACAGCTACACCGGCCAATTCCTCCGCCCCATCCTGTGATTTTGCCCCGCCTTTTGGGAGAAGTGCCCGCGTAGCGGGGGATATGGGTTCTTTGCGCATAAAACCAAACCCCGCCATATATTTGTCATGTCGAGCTCCGTCGAGACATCTCTACCTTATTTTGAGATTTCTCCACGCGCCGCTTATGCGGCTTGGTCGAAATGACAACCCGTCCCCTTGCTTCCCCTTTTGCAAAGGGCGCCGTAGGCGTGCCTTGTGCTGAAGTGCCCGCGTAGCGGGGGATATGGGTTCTTTGCGCATAAAACCAAACCCCGCCATAAAATCACGTCATGTTGAGCGGAGCGTAGCGCAGTCGAAACATGACCTTATTATAATGCGGACACCCTTCGACACGCCGCAAGGGCAGCGGCGGCTACTTCGTCGCTATGCTCCTCGTGCCGCGCTTCGACGGCATAATACGTGCGCGCGGCTCAGGGTGACGTAATTGTATTGCGGGTCTGCATCCCCCCCCCGTCTCCTCATCTCGACGTTCCGCAGGAACGGAGGAGATCTTTCCCCCAAGCCAAACCCCATCCGCGCCAAGGAGTTTCCTATGTTCAACAAACGCATGCAAAAATTGGGCGAGGAGCGCTCGGTCATCCGCGAGCTCTTCGAGTACGGCAACCGCCGCAAGTCGGAGATCGGCGCGGAGAACGTCTTTGATTTTTCCCTCGGCAACCCCAACATTCCCGCCCCCGGAAGGGTGGGGGAGGAGATCGTCCGCCTCGTCCGCGAGACCCCCGCGGAGGCCCTGCACGGCTACACGTCGGCGGCGGGAAGCGCCGAAGCGCGTGAAGCGGTCGCAGCCCACATCCGCAACGCCTTTCACGCGCCCGCAGACGCCTCGCTCATCTACATGACGTGCGGCGCCGCGGCGTCTCTCACCGTAACGCTCGCCGCACTCTGCGAGGATGGGGACGAAGTTGTCGTCCTCGCGCCCTTTTTCCCCGAATATCTCGTGTTCATAGAGAGCGCGGGCGGCAAGCCCGTCGTCGTCCAAACGGACGCCGCCTTCCGCCCCGACCTCGCCGCGCTGGAGAGGGCGATCACGCCCCGCACCAAGGCGGTCATCGTCAATTCCCCCAACAACCCGTCGGGCGCCGTCTACACGGAGGGGGAGATGCGCGCCCTCGCATCCCTTCTCGTGCGGAAGAGCGAAAAAGCCCGCTCGCCCATCGTTCTCATCTCCGACGAGCCCTACCGCGAACTGTGCTACGGCGCCGCGCCCCCGTACCTTCCCAAGCTGTACAAAAACACCGTCGTCTGCTATTCCTGGTCGAAATCGCTCTCGCTCGCGGGCGAGCGCATCGGCTACATCGCCGTCTCTCCCGGCTGCGAAAACGCACAAACGCTATTCAATGCGGTGTGCGGCGCGGGCAGAAGTTTGGGCTTCGTGTGCGCCCCCGCCCTGTTCCAGCGGGTCGTCGCCGCGTGCATCGGAACGACGTCCGACCTCGAAAAGTACAGGGAGAACAGAGACATGTTGTACAACGCGCTCACATCGTACGGCTACGAGTGCGCGCCGCCCGAGGGGGCGTTTTACCTGTTTGTCAAGGCGCCCAACGGAGACGCGCGGGAATTTTCCGAGCTGGCGAAGCGGCACGAGGTGCTCATCGTCCCGTCCGAAAGTTTCGGGGTGAAGGGGTACGTCCGCATCTCGTACTGCGTCTCAAGGGACGTCATCACCCGCAGCCTCCCCGCCTTCCGCACCCTCCGCTCCCTCTTCTCATAACGCCCCGCCCTTGCTTCCCCCGTCTGGGGGAAGTACCCGCGCAGCGGGGGATAGGGGTTCTTGCGCATAAAACCAAACCCCGCCATACAAATTACGTCATGTTGAGCCGCCCGCCGATGTCCTTTCGGCGGGCGTGTCGAAACATGTCCTTATTATAATGCGGACATCCCCCGACAGAGCTACTTCGTCGCTACGCTCCTCGTGCCGCGCTTCGACGGCATAATACGTGCGCGCGGGGCAGGATGACGTAATCATATTGCACTGTCGTCTCTTGCCCCCTCCTCGGGAGGGGGTGTCCCGTAGGGACGGGGGTGGGGTTTCGCCCCATAATTACGTCATGTTGAGCCGCCCGCCGATGTCCTTTCGGCGGGCGTGTTGAAACATATCCTTATTTTTATTCTGCCTCACCTGTCCACCGCGTCCCCCCCCCGCGCGCATAAAAATACCGCTTCCTCCGCATATTGAAAGTATTCGGAGGTTTTTTTATGAAAGCAACGGGAATTGTAAGGCGCATCGACGAGCTCGGCAGGGTCGTCATTCCCAAAGAAATAAGGCGAACGCTGCGCATTCGGGAGGGGGATCCGCTCGAGCTCTTCACCGACCGCGACGAGCTGATGCTGAAAAAATATTCGCCCATCGCCTCGGTGGAGCGGTTCGCAGAGGGCACGGCGAAGTCGCTCTCGGAGCAGAGCGGCTACCTTGCCGCCATCTGCGATACCGACTCCGTCCTCGCGGCGAGCGGCACGGGCAAGCGTTCGCTGGTGGGAAAGACGGTCTCGGAGCAGATGACGGAGATCATGACGTCGCGAAGGAGCTATCTCGCGAGCCTTGCGGAGGGGGGCGACGTCTACCCCGTCGCGGCGGAGAGCGATTTTGCGGCGACGGCGGAGATCGTGGTGCCCATTGTGGCGAACGGGGACTGCTTGGGCGCAGTCATCCTGCTGTCGGGCGACGAGGGCGCGGTCATGGAGGCGCCCGCGGTGAAACTCGCCCGTCTCACCGCCGAGATCATAGCTAATCAATTCGAATAAGTTTCGCACAAAATCTTTCCGCGTGCGCCCTGCCGCCTGTGGCGGCGGCGCGTGCGAAAATCTTTTGTGCGAGGAAATAAGCGCGTTTGGGATATCAACTTGGTCGTCGCGGGACGCTTGTCTCAACATTAAGCCGCAGGTATGCGGCAAATTGGGGCGTGCAGTGGCGGGAAACCCGCCTCGCACCACCCCGCGCGCACTATTCGTCTACTAAGCGCGGCACGAGGAGCGTAGCGACGAAGTAGCGGCGGCGTGCAGTAGCTCGCCGCCGCGATAGCTCCTTCTCCGCTCTCCTTGCCCCCTCCGTGGGAGGGGGTGTCCCGTAGGGACGGGGGTGGGGCTCCGCCGTCCGCCCTACATAATGAAACACGCGATCTTTCTCAAAAGCGTTGCCGTCATTTCGCTCGGCGGGCTGATCGCAAAGGCCATCGGCGCGCTCTACCGCTTCCCGCTGGGAGCCCTCCTCGGCGGCTACGGCATGGGGCTCTACTCCATGGCGTACCCGCTCTTTTGCGTGCTTTTAACGTTCTCGTCCGCGGGCATTCCCTCGGCGTTTTCCCGCATCGTGGCGGAAAGGACGGCGCGCGGCGAGCCCGTCCCCATGCGCCCTGCGCTCGCCATGTTCGCCTTCCTCGGCGCGGCGGGCACGGCCGTCATGCTCATTTTCGCCCCCATTATGGCGAAATTGCAGGGCGAACCCTCCCTCGCCCCGTGCTACTATGCGCTTGCGCCGTCCGTCTTTTTCGTGGCGCTCATCGCCGTATTCCGCGGCTATTTTCAGGGGAAGAACAACATGTTCCCCACGGCCGCGAGCGAGATCGCCGAGCAGCTCGTCAAGAGTTCCTTCGGCCTCTTCTTGGCGATGCGCTTTGCACGCGACTCTGCGCAGGCGGCGTTTTGCGCCCTTGCCGCCGTCACGGCCTCCGAGCTCGTCGCCCTCGTCTGCCTTGCTCTTCGCTACCGCGGCGAACCCCGCCGCAAGCTGATGTCCGCGCGCCCCGCCACGGGGGGAAGCGTCCTGCGCTCCGCCCTCCCCGTCATGGCGGCGTCCGCGCTCCTGCCCCTGTCGCAGATGACGGACAGCGTCCTCGTCGTGCGGCTCTTGCAGAGGCGCACCGCGCGCGCCGTGGCACAGTACGGGCTGTTCTCGGGCGGGGCGTCCAGCCTCGTAAGCCTGCCCGCTACGGTGTGCTACGGGCTTGTCGCGGCCACCGTCACCTCGGTCTCCTTCCGCATGGCGAAGGGGGACGTCCGCGGCGGAAAGCGCCGCGCCGTGTACGCCCTCGCCCTGACCCTCGCCCTTTCCCTCCCGTGCGCCGCGGGATTGTTCGTATTTTCCGTCCCCATTGCACGATTTTTGTACCCCGCCTTGGGGGAAGAGGACGTTCTTCTGCTCGCCCGTCTCGTGCGGCTGTCGTCGGTCTCGGCGGCGACGCTCGCCGGCGTAGACACCCTCTCCGCCTGTCTCACGGGCATGGGCAGGGCGAAGCGCGCGGCTTTTTCCATGCTGGCGGCCGTCATCGTGAAGCACGCCCTGCAATTTGCGCTCATTCCCGCCCTCGGCGTTGCGGGCGCGGCGATCGCGGCAAATGTCTGCTATCTGGTTGCATTTTCTCTCGATTTGATTTATACTGTTACCGCAAGACAAAAGGAGAACAGACATGATCACGGTCATCGGACTCGGAACGGAACGCGGCGCTCTCACGGTGCGCGCACAGGCGGCGATGCGGTCGGCAAAGACGGTGCTTTTGAACACCGCATTACAGCCCGTCGCCGCAGACCTGAAGGAAGCGGGCATCGCCTTTGAAACGCTCGATGCGCTCTACGAAAGGAGCCGCAACTACGATACCCTCGCCAAAAACATCGCGCGGGAGGTGAAACGCCGCGCCGGGGAGGGGGATACCTGCTACTGCGTCTGCGGGGCCGTCACGGAGGATCGTGCGGCGCAGCTCCTCCTCGGCAGGGGAACGCAGGTCGTCGAGGGCGTGGGGAAGGCGGCGTCCGCGGCGGCAAAGGCGGGGCTGTTCGGCAAATTCACCTCGGTCTCCGCATACGAGGCGGAGGGCGCCAAGCTCTCCCTGCCCCTCGTCGTGTACGACGTCGCCGACCGGCAGCTCGCGGGCGACATCAAGCTCCTGCTCGCCGAAAAATTCGGCGACGAAGCCCCCTGCGCCTACATAAACGGGCAAACGCTGCGCAAAATTCCCCTGTACGAGGCCGACCGCCAGAGGGAATACGGCGCGCTGTGCGCCCTCGTCGTGTACGATACGCCCCTCCTCGGGAAGAAGCGGTTCGACCTCGACGACTTCCTCGCCATCCTGCGCCTTCTCCGCGCCCCCGACGGCTGCCCCTGGGACAGGGTGCAGACGCATGAAAGTATCCGCATCAACTGCATCGAGGAGGCGTACGAGCTCGTCGACGCCATCGATAAGGACGACCCCGAAAAGATGCGCGAAGAGGCGGGCGACGTCCTGATGCAGGCGGCATTCCACACGCTCATGGAGGAGGAGCGGGGCAACTTCACCATGGACGACGTCCTCTCCGAGGTCTGCTTAAAGCTCATCTCCCGCCACACCCACGTGTTCGGGCAGGACAGGGCGCAGGGCGCCGACGGCGCGCTCTCGGTGTGGGAGAAGAACAAGATGACGGAGAAGCACCAGCACACCTATTCGGACGCCGTAAACGACGTGCCCGAGGTGTTCCCCGCGCTCTTGCGCGCGCAGAAAATCGCCAAGCGCATGGAAAAGGGGGGCTGGGACGCCGCCACGGTGGAGAATTTCGAGAAGAAGTTCCGCGAGGAGTACGCGGAGTTCAAGGCCGCCCTCGCCTCGGGCGAAAGGGGGCGCATCGCGGAGGAGCTCGGCGACGTCCTCTTCTGCACCGTCGAATTGGGGCGCGCCGCGGGCGTCGACTGCGAACAGGCCCTCCTCGATACGGTGAAGAAGTGCGCCGCCCGTTACAACGCCTACGAGGCGCTCGTGCTCGCCGACGGCAAGGACGTCAACGCCCTTACGCAGGCGGAAAAAGACGAATATTACAGGAGGGCGAAACATGCTGCACGCACTTGATATCGCGGGCATGGTATGCCCCAACAACGTATTTCTCGCGCCCATGGCGGGCTACACCAACTACCCGTACAGGAAGCTGTGCGAGGGGTTCGGCGCGGGGCTCGCATTCACGGAGATGGTCAGCGCCAAGGGTCTCCACTACGCCAACGAGGAGACCAACCAACTCCTCTACCATGCCTCCTTGCTTCCCCCCTTTGGGGGAAGTACCCGCGCAGCGGGGGATAGGGGTTCTGTGCCTTCCCCGGAGGGAAATACCGACCCCCGTTCGGCTACTTTAACTTGCCCTCCCCCTACGTTAGGGGGAGGGGTAGGGGTGGGGGTGCGCCCCGAGTGTTCCTCCCCCCGTCCCCTCGCCGTGCAGCTCTTCGGCGCCGACCCCGACATCATGCGCGAGGCGTGCGAGAGCGAGGCGCTCAAAGACTTCGACCTCGTCGATATCAACATGGGCTGCCCCATGCCCAAGATCGTTAAAAACGGGGAGGGGAATGCGCTCATGGAGGATCCCGCCCTCGCGGAAAAGGTCATCGCGGCGTGCGTAAAGAGCGGCAAGCGCGTCTCCGTCAAGTTCCGCACGGGCGTCGATGAGGCGCACAAGTGCACGGCGGAATTTGCCAAACGCTGCGCGGGAGCGGGCGCGTGCATGCTCACCGTGCACGGCAGAACGCGCGAAAAGATCTATGCCGGCCCGCCCGACTACGCCGAGATCGCGGCGGCCAAGGCGGCGGTCTCCGTCCCCGTCATCGCCAACGGCGGCGTGTGGAACGAGAAGGACGCAAAAAAGATGTTGGAACGCACGGGCGCAGACGGCGTCATGGTGGCGCGCGCCGCGCTCTACGATCCCCGCGTCTTTTGCGCGATCTGCGGCGAAGAGCGCCCCCCGCTGCTGCCCTATTTCCTGCAGCTTCTGGAGGAGGAGCGGGAAATTTACGGCGAGCGGTTCGCCCTCGTCTTTTGCCGCAAGATGGCGGCGTTCTGGCTGAAGGGCACGCGGGGCGCGGCAAGGGGCAAACAGCGGCTGTTCGCGGCGCAGACGACGGAGGAAGTCGCCGCGCTCAGCAGGGAGCTATGGGGGGAAGTATGAGCGGCGGCAGGTTTTTTCACGAATGGTTTTCCGCCTTGAAGAGGGGGGACGAAGCGGTCATCCGCCGCGGGTGCCTCCGCTTCGAGGGGTACAGAGAGGAAGATTTCATGGCGAAGTGCGATCTCGTCTACGGCGAGGCGTACAGGGCCGTGGGACTCGTGGAGGCGGCGCGGGAATATCTCCTCGCAGAGGGGGAAGAGCGGGCGGACGCGGCCGAAGAACTGCGGCGTCTTATCTCGGATTTCGAGGATTATTGAGCGTAAAATACGGCAAAATTTCGGGTAAACCGCGTTCAAACGGTTTACTTTTTTTATTCTACATGGTATAATTACTACATCGCGCGCGTGCGCGCGAATTTAACGGCGTACTCAACAGTAAAAAGGAGCATATATGTCTGAAAAAGTAGAGGGCGCATACGGCGCGGAACAAATCCAGGTCTTGGACGGGCTCGAACACATCCGTAAACGCCCGGGCATGTACATCAGCTCGACGGACGAAAAGGGGCTTCACCACCTCGTCAGCGAAGTCGTCGATAATTCCATCGACGAAGCCCTCGCGGGCTACTGCACCCGCGTCGACGTCACCGTCAATCAGGACGGCAGCTGCACCGTCATCGATAACGGCCGCGGCATTCCCACGGAAATTCACCCCAAGGAGGGGATCTCCACGGTGGAAGTCGTCTTTACCAAGGTCAACGCGGGCGGCAAATTCGGGGGAGACTCGGGCTACAAGGTCTCCTCGGGTCTGCACGGCGTCGGCGTGAAGGCGGTCAACGCCCTGTCCGAATGGTTGGAGGTGGAGGTCTACCAGAACGGCCACATCTACAAACAGGTCTACAACCGCGGCGTGCCGCAGCGCCCGCTCGCCGTCATCGGCGATACGGAGAGGACGGGCACCGAGGTCACCTTCTATCCCGATGCCGAAATTTTCGAGACCACGACCTTCCGCTACGAAATTCTCAAGGTGCGCTTAAAGGAGCTCGCCTTTCTCAACAAGGGGCTCACGATCACGCTCACCGACCTCCGCGGCGAAAAGCCCAAGGCGGATAGCTTCTGCTACGAGGGCGGCATCCGCGAGCTCGTCGCCGAACTCAACAGCGCCAACGAGACGCTCTTCCCCGAGCCGCTCTACTTCGAGGCGCAGGAGGGGACGACGGTGTGCGAAGTCGCCCTGCAATACAACGACGGCTACTCCGAGGTCATCTATTCCTACGCCAACAACGTCAACACCATCGATGGCGGAACCCACGTCGAGGGGCTCAAACTGGCGCTCACCAAGGTCATCAACGACGCCGGCAGAAAGCTGAACATTCTCAAGGACAGCGATAAACTCACGGGCGAGGACGTGCGCGAGGGCATCACGGCCGTCGTCTCCGTCAAGCTCGAGAACGCGCAGTTCGAATCGCAGACCAAGGATAAGCTCAACAACTCCTTCATCCGCCCCTTCGTCAACAAGGCGGTCGCCGATGAGCTCGGCGAATATTTGGAGGAACACCCGAGCGAAGCGCGCGAGCTCGTCCTTCGCTGCATCACGGCGCAGAAGGCGAGGGACGCCGCCCGCAACGCCCGCGAACTCACCCGCCGCAAGGGCGTGCTGGAGAGCACCACGCTCCCCGGCAAACTCGCCGATTGCTCGGATAAACGCCCCGAACTGTGCGAAATTTACATCGTCGAGGGCGACTCCGCAGGCGGCAC
>CANRFD010000047.1 GCA_947629845.1 uncultured Clostridia bacterium | reverse complement strand
TGCACCGCCGCGCCCTTGCCCTCGTTGAGCATGCGGTATTGCAGGGCGCACTTGTCGGCGCAGACGCCCATTTCGCCCCCCATGGCGTCAATTTCGCGCACCAAATGCCCCTTCGCGGTGCCGCCGACGGAGGGGTTGCAGGGCATGAAGCCGATGCTGTCGAGATTGAGTGTGAGCATGACGGTCGTGCAGCCGGTGCGGGCAAGGGCAAGCGCGGCCTCGCAGCCCGCATGCCCCGCGCCGATGACGACGGCGTCGTATGTTCCTTCGGAAAAGGTTTTCATGATTTTTATGATTTTGCCCGCCGTTCGGCGGGCTTATTTGCTTGGGAGGTCGATTGCCCACCCCCGTCTCTCCGAGACACCCCCTCCCGGGAGGGGGCTTGGGGGGTGCTGCCGCGGCGCCGGGCTGCCGCACGGCGGGGCGGAGGGATATGGGAAGATCTCCTCCGTTCCTGCGGAACGTCGAGATGAGGACGCCACGGGGCGGGGTACTTCGGCACAAAGCAGGGCGCTCTGCAAAAGATTTTTCACGAATTACTGTTTGAGTACCGCGCTCTTGATGTCGTTGACGTCCTTCACGATGCTGTCGCTCACGCGCATGAGTTCGGTCACCTTGTCGCGCGAGTAGATGACGGTGGCGTGGTCTCTGCCGCCCATCTCCTTCCCGACGGAGACGAGGGGGAGCGCAAGCATGTCGCACATGAGATAGGTGCAGATCTGCCGCGCGCGGACGAGCTCCTGCCGCTTGTTCTTGCCGAGCAGCTCCTGCCGCGTCACCTTGAAGTGTGCGCACGTCGCGCGGATGATGGTCTCGGGGGTCGCTTCCGTCGTCTCCTCGACGTCGATGGCCTCCTGCAGCGCCTTCGCCGCGAGGTTGAGCGAGATGGGCTCCTCGTGCAGCTTGCTCGCGAAGATGACGGTGTTCAGCCGCCCTTCGAGGGTGCGCACGTTGTTATCGGAATTTTTGACGAGGAAGGCGAGCACGTCGTCGGGCACGATGTACTTCTTTTCCAGCGCCTTGCGCTTTAAGATGGCGACCTTCGTCTCCATGTCCGGCGGCTGAATGTCTGCGATGAGCCCGCCTTCGAAGCGGGTGCGCAGGCGTTCCTCGAGCGTCGTGAGTTCCTTGGCGGGACAGTCGGAGGAGATGACGATCTGCTTGTGCTGGGCGAAGAGCTCGTTAAAGGTGTGGAAGAAGGCCTCCTGCACGCCGTATTTGCCCGCCCAGAACTGGATGTCGTCGATGAGCAGCACGTCAACACTGCGGTAGCGGTTGCGGAAGCGGGATTCCTCGTCGCGCCCCGCGCTCTTTTTGGCGAACATGCTGTCTACATACTCGTTCAAAAACTTCTCGCTGGTCGTGTAGATGACCTTGAGCGAGGGCTTTTTCTGCGCGATCTCGTTGGCGATGGCCTGCATCAGGTGCGTCTTACCGAGCCCCGTGCCGCCATAGATGTAGAGGGGGTTGAAGTTCTCGCCGGGCGCCTCGGCGACAGACTTTGCCGCCGCGCACACAAACTTGTTGGAGTTGCCCACGACGAAGGAATCGAAGGTGAAGCGCTTGTCCAAGACGACGTCGGCGATCTCCGACTCCTCGGAGATCTCGTCGAGCGTGTAGACTTCGCTGCCCTCGACGACGATGGCAAAGTCGGTCAGCCCGATGTCCGCCGAGACGATGGCCTCGCGCAGCTTCTCGGTGTTCTTCACCACGACGCCCGCCGCGGTATCGGTGAGCGCCTTTAAGACGATCTTCTTGTTGATGACGTCGACGGGCTCCAGACCCTCGATATATGCGGAATAGGTTACGGGGTTGACGATTTTTTCCGCCCGCGCCTTGATCTTGTTCCACAACAGTTCGAATTGAGTTTTTTCCGCCATTTTACCCTCTCAAATGCTTTGTCTTTTTTTGTACGATTTGCTATAATAGCAAGGGGAAGATATCTCCCGATAGCACCATTATAATACAAAACTTTCGGAAAAGAAAGTGATTTTGCGGAAAATCGGCAAATGGTCATAAAAAAATTGACGCTGGAAAATTTCAGAAACTACGAGAGCGAGACGTTTGCCTTTGCGGACGGGCTGAATATCCTTACGGGAAAAAACGCGCAGGGAAAAACCAACTGCGCGGAGGCGGTGTTCTATCTGTGCACGGGCTCTTCGCTGCGCATCCGCCACGACAGGCAGCTCATCCGCCGCGGACAGCCCTTCGCCCGCGCCGCCGCAGAACTCAAGGGCAGGTACGGCGATCTCACCCTCGAGGCGCGCATCTTCGAGAACAAGCGCGAACTCTTCGTCAACGGCAACAGGGTGACGCGCGCCGTAGACTTCATCGGAAATATGAACAGCGTGTTCTTTTCGCCGGGGGAACTGCGCCTCGTGCAGGACGGCCCCGACGAGCGGAGGCGCTTTCTCAACCTCTCCATCTCGCAGACCTCGCGGGAGTACTGCAAGGCGCTGCTGCGCTACCAGAAGATCCTCGACCAGCGCAACAACCTGCTCAAGGAGCGCGACTACGAGCTCGTCTCGGAGACGCTGGCGGTGTGGGACGAACAGCTCGCCGCCTATGCCGCGCGCATCGTGGCAAAGCGCAGGGAGTTCCTGCGCGAACTCGCGCCGCTCGCCTCGGAGGCGCACGCCTATCTCACGGACGGGAAGGAAACGCTTGCGCTCGGCAGCGACGAACGGGAGGAGAGCGACGACGAGATCTTCGACCGCCTGATAAGGGAGCTCGCCGCCTCGCGGGAGCGCGACATGCGGCTGGGGTTCACCTCGGTGGGGCCGCACCGCGACGATTTGAAGATCTCCATCGACGGGCAGGACGCCCGCGGGTACTGTTCGCAGGGGCAGGCGCGCACGGCGGCGCTCTCGCTGAAACTTGCGGAGACCGAGATCTTCAAGAGGCTCTCGGGGGAGACGCCCATTCTCATCCTCGACGACGTGATGAGCGAACTCGACCTTCCCCGCAGAAAGAAGCTGCTCGACAGGATCGGCGGGCTGCAGTGCATTCTCACATGCACGCACGCCGAACGCGTGCTCTACGGCGCAGACAGCTATAAAATCCGCATACAGGGTGGGAAAATCGTACCATGAGAGCCGATCTTCACATGCATTCCGTGTGCTCGGACGGGGCGCTCCCGCCGGCAGAACTCGCCCGCCGTGCAAAACAGGCGGGGCTGGGGCTGTTTTCGCTCACCGATCACGACAACATGGCGGGCTGTGCGGAGGCGGCGGAGGCCGCCAAAGCGCTCGGCCTGCACTTTGTGCGGGGCATCGAAATTTCCGCCTACCTCGGCGCCGCCAAGGTGCACGTTTTGGGGTACGGCTGTGCCGAAAACGAGGCGTATTTCCGCTTCCTGCGGGAGCGCAGGGAGGGGGCGAGGCTGCGCGTTGCCGACATCGTGAAGAAGGCGAACGCCGCGTTGGGGCTCGACGTCACCATGGACGAAGTCGAGGGGTACCATGTCCGAGAGGAGACCCCTCTGCACACCATGCACGCGGTGCGGGCGTTTGCGGGCAGGCTCGGACATGCCCCGGGCGAACTGTACCGCGACCTGTTCGCCCCCGGCGGGGCCGCGTTCTCGGACATGTGCCGCCCCTCGCCAGCCGACGCCGTCCGCCTGATCCGCGACATGGGTGGCGTCTCCGTCGTCGCACACCCCGCGCAGATCCTGATCTTGCCCGAGGATGTCTCGCGCAGGTTCCGCTCTTTTTCCAAGGAGGAGCGGGAGGAGGCGAAGGCGCGCTATAAAGGGGGGCGGGACGCCCTGCTTGTGCAGCTTGCGGCGGAGGGCGCCGCGGGCATAGAATGCTATCATTCGACGCATACTGAAGGCGAGACGGAGGAGTTTCTTGCGTTTGCAAGGGCGCGCGGCCTGCTCGTGACGGGCGGCTCGGACTTCCATGCGGACGGCGGCGATCGGGCCGTCGGCCGCCCCGTGTTCGACGCGTCGGAGGCGGAAGATTTGCTCCTCTCGCTCAACGGGAGCGTATAAACGGATGAAAAAGACGGCGATGGGTGCGCTCCTCCTTGCGGGGAGCGTTTTTTTGTGCGGCGGCTGGGCGCGCGGAAGGGTGCGGGCGGGCGTCGTGATCGAGGGCGTGGAGGTGGGCGGCTTGCGCTACGAGGAGGCGGAACGCGCCGTCCGCGCCCGCATTTCCGAGGGCATGTTGCCGTTTACGGTGCACACGCCGGCGGGGGACTTCAGCTTTGCGCTCTCCTTCCGCGACGATGTGGCCGAGCTTGTGCGGCATGCGCGGAAGGGGGAGACGCTCTCCGCGGCGGTAGAGAGGACGTGGGCGGACGCCGAGGAGGACATGCTTTCCGTCTGCAGGGCGAACGCGCGGGACGCCGAGGACGCCACCATGCGCTTCACCGCCAACGGGTTCTACTACACCGAGGAGCGCAACGGCGCGTTTTGCGACTACGGGGCGTGGCTCGCCGCCTCGCTTTCCGCGGTGGAAGAGGGAAGGACGGAGATCTGCTTTTTTCCCGCCCCATATGCCCCGAATACCACCGTGGAGGCCCTGCGCGCACACACGCGCCTGCTCGCCTCCTTCTCTACGCATTACGACGCGGGCAACGCGGCGCGTTCGCACAACATCGAGCTCGCGGCGGCGCGCATCTCGGGCACCGTCGTGGAGGCGGGGGCGGAATTTTCCTTCAACAAGACGGTGGGGAAGCGCACGGCGGCGAACGGGTTTCTGGAGGCGAACATCATCCTCGACGGGGAATTTGTGCCCGGGGTGGGCGGCGGCGTCTGCCAGACGAGCACGACGCTGTTCAACGCCGCGCTGCGGGCGGGCATGCATGTTACCGAGAGCCGCGCGCACTCCCTCTCCGTCTCCTACGTTCCGCCCTCGCTGGACGCCATGGTGTCGGACAGGAGCGATCTCAAATTCGTCAATCCGTACAACTGCCCCGTCTACATCACTGCGGCGGCGGGCGGCGGGTGCGTCCGCTTTGAGATCTACGGCGCGCCCGACGGCAAGCGGTACGTCACCGAGAGCCGCGTGCTCGCCCGCATCGCCCCTCCGCCCGAGGAGGTCGTGGAGGGGGAGGAGAGCAGGCTGCTCCGCGCCGAGCGCGAGGGCATGACGAGCGAAAGCTATCTCTCGGTGTACGAGGGGGATGTGCTCGTGTCGCGGACGCTCGTAAGAAAGGATACGTATGCATGCGTGCGCGGCAAGCGGCAGGTCGGAAGGGAGACGGAAGAGACGCCCGTTCCGCCGCCGGAGACGGAAATTCCGCAAAACCAATAAATTTTTCGCAAAACCGCCGCAAAATCGGTTGCCTTTTTCGCGAAATTCATTTATAATCATGAATTGACTTCGGGCGTTCCTCTGCTCAATGCGAGGCACGAACGCCGCGTGCTATCAGGAGGTAAAGTCGAAATGGGTCTCATCGAGCAAATCGAAGCCGAGGGCATGAAGGAGAACGTACCCGCATTCAACGTAGGCGATACGGTGAAGGTGGGCTACCGCATCATCGAGGGCGGCAAGGAACGTATCCAGAACTTCGAGGGCGTCGTCATTGCAAAGAAGAACGGCGGCATCCGCGAGAGCTTCACCGTGCGCCGTCTTTCGTTCGGCGTCGGCGTGGAACGCTGCTTCCCGCTGCATTCTCCCAGAGTCGCCTATGTCAACGTCGTGAGAGCGGGCAAGGTAAGAAGGGCAAAGCTCTACTACCTGCGCGGCCTTACGGGCAAAGCGGCGAAGATCAAGGAAAAGAAGTAATACGCAATGCGAAAAAAGCGGCTTGCCGAAGGTCAACGGCAGGCCGTTTTTTTGCGGTTTTGCGGGGGGAAAAAGGGGCTACGCGTCATTCTGACGGGAGCGCAGCGACCGAAGAATCCCGATATGGAGAGTTCGGACTTCGTTGTTCGGGATCCTTCGCGGATTGGCGATTGCGGACTGCGTAAAACAAGTCGGCTACTTCGCCCCCCGTGGGGGCTCGTGCCGCGCTTAGTAGACGAATGGTGCGCGCGGGGCAGGATGACGCGGTGGACGGGCGAGGCAGAATAAAAATAAGGACATGTTTCGACACGCCGCAAGGGCAGCGGCGGCTACTTCGTTGCGTTGTTCCTCGTGCCGCGCTTAGTAGACGAATGGTGCGCGCGGGGCAACATGACGTGATTTATATGGCGCGGGGCGGTAGTTCGATCGATCGGGGAAGATTCACTCGGGCTACGCCCTCGGAATGAGGAGGACGCCCCACCCCCGTCCGATTACGTCGGCAGGTACCGCCGTAATCCCGTCGGCGAGGCCACGCCTCCTGTCGCGGCGCGCTCACAGCCCACAGGGCTGTTGAGCATGGTGCGCCGCTCCACCCTCCCGAGGAGGGGGGTAGGGGGTACCCCGAGGAGAAGCAAGGGAAGGTGCGTACGCGCTTTCCGAGAATGGGGCGGGGAATGCAAAAAAAATTTCGGAAAAGACAAAAAAATCCGTTTACAATTTTAACGCAATCGGTTAGAATAGAGAATAGCAATATAATTAGGAATAACGCTCATGGAAAAAACAACGGGAAAACACAGTTGGTTCAACAAATGGTTCATCGCGTTTCTCGCGATCGCGATCGTCTTTTTGGCGGTCGGTTTGGGCACGCTCGGCTCTGCGGCGGGGTTCGGTAAGACCTTCGAACTCAAGACCGAGCGCGACGAAAGCGCATTCAACGTCGTCGTCCAGCTCACGCGGCGCGGCACGGAGAAGTACACCGAGGACGGAGAGGAGAAGGAACGCAGCTACACGCTCAACGTCACCTCCATCTATCTGAACATCGCCGAAGTGTATGCGGAGGCGGGCACGCCCGGCGTGCTGCGCATGGAATACGGTTCGGGTTCGACCTCCTTCTCGAGCTCCCGCCGCATGGACGTCGAGCTGGAGAACTTCTTCACGGCGGAAGCGCCCGCCGCGGCGGCGGAAGAGGAGCAGCTGCCCGTCTGCGAGGACGCGCTGTTCCGCTGGGTGCATCCCTTCGACGAGACGCTCTCCAACTGGACGACGTCGCACACCTATGTGCGCTTCACCGCCATGACGCACGACATTCTCATCAACGAGATCGTGTTCGTGGGGCAGAAGCTGGTGGATTCCAAGCCGACGGGCGAATATATGGTCGTTCCCGCGGAAGTATATTCCGCGACGCCCAACACGCTCGAGGCGCCCGACGACGCCAAGCTGCGCGCGCAGGAGGCCCTGTTCGACGCGCAGGAGATCCCCTCCGAGGTGCAGTCGTCCTACTACAACTTTACGCAGGACGAGCTGTATACGCTCTCCACGCTCGCGGAGATGCGGCGCGGGGAGTATGACGAGGCGCACGCCTCCGCCGACTATCATGTGGAAGGGGTCTACGGTTCGCTCGGCACCGATCTCATCGCGCTCGGCACGCTGATCTTCGGCACCAGCCCCTTCGGCCTGCGCTTCTTCCCCATGCTCGCCTCCTTCGGCGTGCTCGTGTTCGGCTATCTCTTCGTGAAACAGCTCACCAAGAGCGACAAGGCGGGCGTCGTGTTCGCCGTGCTCTATGCGCTGTGCAATCTCTCCCTCGCCTTCGCGCACGTGGGCAACCCGCTCATGATCGGGCTGTTCTTCTTCGTCGCGTCCCTGTGCCTGTGCCACCGCTTCTATGCGAACGGCATGCAAAAGATGGGGCTCGTCAGCGCGCTGCCGCTCATCTTCTCGGGTCTGTGCGGCGCCGCCGCCATCTGCGTGAACGGCGCATATCTCATCCCCGTGGCGGGGATCGTCGCGCTGTTTGTGTGCGGCATGATCCGCCAGCAGAAGGCGAGAAGGTACTATCTCGACGCCGTCATTCAAGCCGCGGAGGCCCCCGAGGCGGGCGAAGAGGAAAAACAGGCCGTCGGGGCCGTCGTGCAGGAGTACCGCATGAAGAACATCGGCGCTTGCGTCAGCTTCGGGCTCACGCTGGTGCTCGGCTCCATCCTGTTCGCCGTTCTGTTTGCGATCCCGCTGTACGCACCCTATCTGCGGCTGTATACGACGGCGTCGGCAGCGGATATCTTCACGCTCGCGGCGCATGCCTTTGCGGGCGGCTTCGTGGGCGTCAACCCCGGGGCGGGACGTTCGGCATGGGAGCTCTTCGCGGTGCTGTTCCGCGGAACGGGCGCACAGTTTGCCGTGACGGCGGCGGCGATCAATGCGGTCGCGGCGGTCGCGGGCATTGCGGGGCTGGCGTTCGCCATCTACCGCATCGTGACCGTCATCAGGGCGAGAAAGGCCGCCGGGAAGCTGGAAAAGGCGGAGCGCGCAGAGCTCCGCACCCTTGTGGTGCCGCTCGCAGGGCTTGCCCTCTCCCTCGTCATGACCGCCTTCGGAGGCGGCGCGGCAGCCTTCCTCGTGCTTGCATATACGTTCGCCTTTGCGCTCGCCGCGCATGCCGTGGCGGCGTTGACGGAATGGGACGGGAAGATCGGCAAGGCGGCGAAGATCTGCACATGGGTGGGCTTCGGGCTGCTCGTGGCGATGTTCGCGCTCTATGCCGTCTTTACCTTCTCCATTCCTCTGTCCGAAGGGCTCATCGTAAAAATTCTCGGATAAAACGGGAGGGGGAATATGATCGCGAAGATCGTCTGTTATTCGTTGAACGGGTTGGAGGGCGTCCCCGTCGAAGTGGAGACGGACGTCAACAAGGGGCTGCCCGGCTATGAGATGGTGGGCTTGCCCGATACCGCCGTCAAGGAGAGCAAGGAGCGCGTGCGCTCCGCGATCAAGAACAGCGGGCTGCTCTTCCCCATGAACAAGATCACCGTGAACTTCGCGCCTGCCGACATCAAGAAGGAGGGCGCGTCCTTCGACCTCGCCGTTGCCATCAGCCTGCTGAAGGCGAGCGAACAGCTCGTGGGAACGGCGACGGACGGCGTGGTATTCTTGGGCGAACTCGCGCTCGACGGCGCGCTGCGCCCCGTAAACGGACTTTTGCCCATTCTCATCTCCGCGAAGAGCCACGGCTTTTCGCGCTTTATCATTCCTGCGGCAAACGCCAAGGAGGCGCGCTTTTTGAGCGGCGCGGAGATCTACCCCGCAGGCTCGCTCACCGCCGTGCTCCGCCACCTCGCGGGAACGGAGCCCATCTCCCCGCTCGAGACGGCGCAGTATGTGCCCCACGTCGCGGGGGAGAGCTCTGCCGACCTGAAATTCGTCAAGGGGCAGCCCGTCGCCCGCCGCGCGCTCGAGATTGCCGTCGCGGGAGGGCACAACCTGCTGCTCGTGGGGCCGCCCGGAACGGGCAAGACGATGCTCGCGCGGTGCCTCCCCACCGTGATGCCCGAT
>CANRFD010000046.1 GCA_947629845.1 uncultured Clostridia bacterium | reverse complement strand
GTCATCTCCTACATCATCACCAAGGAGCGTGTGAAGAGCCGTTCCATCGAGGAAGCGGTGCTCGGCGCGATGGACAGGCTGAAGGGCGCGTATTCCCTCGTCGTGATGTCGCCCTCCAAGCTCATCGCCGCGCGGGACGAGCACGGCTTTCACCCGCTCTGCTACGGGCAGCGGGACGACGGCGCGTACATCGTCGCCTCCGAGAGCTGTGCGCTCGACGCGGTCGGGGCGACGCTCATCCGCGAGATCGAGCCGGGCGAAATGGTCGTGTTTACCAAGGACGGGGTCGCATTCGACCGCTCGCACTGCGGCAGGAACAAGAGCCTCTGCGTGTTCGAATATCTCTATATCGCCCGCCCCGACAGCGTGATCGAGGGGAAATCGGTACACGAGGCGAGAAAGCGGGCGGGGAAGTTCCTCGCGGAGACGTATAAGATCGACGCCGACGTCGTTGTGGGCGTGCCCGACTCGGGGCTCGACGCCGCCTACGGCTACGCGGAGGCCTCGGGCATTCCGTACGCCATCGGCTTCATCAAAAACAAGTACATCGGCAGGACGTTCATCGCGCCCGGACAGGCGGCGCGGGAGGACAGGGTGCGCATCAAGCTCAACGTGCTCAAGTCGGCGATCGCGGGGAAGCGCGTGGTGCTGGTGGACGACAGCATCGTCCGCGGGACGACGTGCGCGCGCATCGTGAAGATGCTGCGCAGCGCGGGGGCGAGGGAGGTGCACATGCTCTCCTCGGCGCCCGCCTTTCTCAACCCCTGCTACTACGGCACGGATATCGATTCGCGTGAAAATCTCATCGCCTGCCACCACACCGTGCCCGAGATCGCCGCGATCATCGGCGCGGACAGCGTGGGGTATCTGCCCGTCGAAAAGGTGGCATATCTCACCGACGGGGACGGCACGGGCTTCTGCACGGCGTGTTTCGACGGGAACTATCCCACCGAACAGCCGACGCAGGGGGAGAAGAACAGGTTCGAGCGGCCGATCTCGGAGAACCCCAAATTCCAAAAAAAGTAAGGGGGATGTGTGCCTCATACCGAGCGTAGCGAGTGTATCTTTTGGAAAGATCCCTTCGCCCATATGGGGCTCGGAATGCGGGGCGCTTCTCCCCCTGTGCCCCCCGAAGGGAAGGCGGAGGAACAAGGAGAAAATATGCAGAAGAGTTATTCGGAAAGCTACAAAGAGGCGGGGGTGGATATCACCGCGGGATACAGGGCGGTGGAGCTCATGAAAAAGCACGTCGCGCGGACTATGCCGGACGGAAATGCCGACGTCATCGGCGGCTTCGGCGGGCTGTTCCCCCTCGACGTGAAGGGGATGGAGGAGCCCGTTCTCGTTTCGGGGACGGACGGCGTGGGCACCAAACTGCGCATCGCCCGGCTCATGGACCGGCACGATACCATCGGCATCGACTGCGTCGCCATGTGCGTGAACGACATCATCTGCTGCGGCGCGAAGCCGCTCTTCTTCCTCGACTACATCGCCTGCGGGAAGAACCTCCCCGAAAAGATCGCGGAGATCGTGGGCGGCGTCGCCGAGGGCTGCGTGCAGGCGGGCTGCCGCCTCGTCGGCGGCGAGACGGCCGAACATCCCGGCACCATGTCCGAGGAGGACTACGACATCGCGGGCTTCACCGTGGGCATGGTGGACAGAAAGAAGATGATAAACAACGCGGACATGGTAGCGGGCGACGTCATGCTTGCGCTGCCCTCGTCGGGCGTGCACTCCAACGGGTTTTCCCTCGTGAGAAAGGCGCTCGACATCGAACACGCCGATCTCCGCGCGCCCGTTCAAGAGCTGGGCGGGCAGTCGCTCGGCGAAGCGCTGCTGGCGCCCACCGTCATCTATGTAAAGCCCGTTCTGGCGCTCATCGACGCCGTAAAGGTGAAGGGCATCTCGCACATCACGGGCGGCGGGTTCTACGAAAACATGCCGCGCTCTATTCCCAAGGGGCTGGGCGTGAACATCAAAAAGAGCGACGTAAAGACGCCCGCGATCTTCCCGTATATCCAAAGGGCGGGCAGCATCTCCGAGCACGACATGTTCAATACCTTCAATATGGGGGTGGGAATGAGCGTGACCGTCGCGGAAAAGGACGCGGCGCGGGCGATAGAAATTCTGAAGCAAAACGGCGTGGAGGCGTACCGCCTCGGCACGATCGTCTCAGGAGACGGCGTCACCGTTTTGTGACAAACGGGGGGGAATTATGAAAAAGCAAAAGGCGGAGGACGGGGGCGAAAAGGCCGCCGAGCCCGCAGAGTTTGAAATAGAAAACGGGCTCTTGATAAGATACAACGGGCAGGGCAAGGACGTTGTCATTCCGTCGGGCGTGACGGCGATCGGCTCCGACGCGTTCGACGTCTACATGGGGCTCACGAGCGTCGTCATTCCCGAGGGGGTGGTCTCCATTGCCGACGACGCATTTGAGTGGTGCACGGGGCTGGAAAACATCACGATCCCCGCAAGCGTCACTTCCATCGGCAAGAACGCGTTCGGCAACTGCACGCATCTCAAGAACGTGGAGATCTGCGGCACGGCCTCGATCGGCGAAAAGGCCTTCTATGAGTGCTGTGCGCTCACGCAGGTGACCGTCCTCGGCGCCGTGACCTCGATCGGCGAAAGCGCATTCGCACATTGCGGCTCCCTTAAGAGCATCAACCTGCCTGCGGGGCTTATTTCCATCGGCCGCTGGGCATTCTCGCGTTGCTACTCCCTTAAGAGCGCCGACCTGCCCGCGGGGCTCATTTCCATCGGCGGGGAGGCGTTCGAAGGCTGCCGCTCGCTCGAGCGCGTCTGCATTCCCGATAGCGTCACCAAGATCGAGGACAGGACATTCAGCGGCTGCGAGAGGATGAAGGAGCTTACGGTCGGGAAGGGCGTGACCGAGATCGGGGCGTACGCGTTTTATAATTGTACCGACCTTGCAAATGTCTACATCTCCGATCTCGCGGCGTGGTGCAACATCCATTTTCGGGGCAAGGAAGCCAATCCCTTTTATTACGACGACGAGAGGGAGTCGCACGGCGGCTATATTACGCTCTCGCGGTACGAGCCCAACGTCTATTATACGGTCATCGTGCCGGAGCCGATCAGAACCAAGACGCCGAGCATGTGCCCGCCGCATTCGCTGTTTGTGAACGGGCAAGAGGTGAAGGAGCTGGCGATCCCGGAGGGGGTAACAAAGATCGGCAACCATGCGTTTACGGGGTTCAGCGGCCTTACGGGCGTGACCGTTCCCGGCAGCGTGAATACCGTCGGCGAGGAGGCGTTCGCCGATTGCTTCGGGCTTGCCGGCATTGCGTTCTCCGAGGGGCTCGCCGAGATCCAAAGCGAGGCCTTCCGCAAATGCACAGCGCTGAAGAAGGTCGCTTTTCCCGCGAGCCTTATTTCCATCGCGGCGAGCTCTTTTTGCGACTGCAGCGCATTGGAGCATGCGGAGGTCGCCGCGGGGAGCGAGGCCTTCCGCAGCGAGGCGGATTGCGTCATCCACAGGCAAACGAACACGCTCGTCCTCGGCTGCGACGCGGGCAAAATTCCGCAGGGCATTGCCGCGATTGGGGCAAGTGCGTTTTACGGCCGCAAGGGCTGCACGGGCATTTCCATCCCCGACGGCGTGACCTCGATCGGGCGGAGCGCTTTCCGGGACTGCGGCAAGGACGACGATAAGGACGCCGACGAAAAGAAGAAGGAACCGGACGAGCTCCGCGAACTGAAGGCGATGCTGTTCGGCGAGGCGCCCTCCCGCAAAAAGGAGTATTTCGACATCACGATCCCCGATAGCGTCATCTCGATCGGGGCGGGTGCGTTCAACGGCACGCCCTATTACAACCAAGAAGCGAATTGGGATCCGGACGGCGTTCTCTACATCGGGAACTATCTGATCGGTACGCAGGAAAAGCTCTCCGGCGCCCTGATGATACGGATGAACACCAGGGCGATCGCCGACGGCGCGTTGAAGTGGCGGACGAAACTGACGAGCGTCACCATTCCCGAAAGCGTGGTCACGATCGGCAGCGAAGCGTTCTACGATTGCAGCGGGCTGATGAGCCTCGCCATTCCGCAGGGCGTTACCGCCATCGGGGAGAGCGCATTTACCTACTGCCACAGGCTGACGAGCGTCGCCATTCCCGATAGCGTTACCACCATCGGGGACGACGCCTTCAACCAGTGCGAAAATCTCCGATCGGTCACCATCCCCAAGCGGTTCAGGGGCTTTATGAAGCTGCGGCTCAAAAAGACCTTCAGCTACAGCCGCAGCCGCAAGGATGAATTTAAGAAGATAAATTTCAAATTCATCAAATAATACGGAAGAAATTCGGCTCGCCGCGCTGCGCCAAGCGGCAAACTGTAACACAGGAGGAAGATATGGAAGGGGAATTTTTGTGCAAATATTGCGGGGCGCCGCTGGAATTGGAGAAAGCAATCGGCGGCGTGGTGCGGTGCGTCTATTGCAATAATGCGCAAACGCTGCCGAAAACAGACGTCTCGCCCGCCGCGTTGAGCTTTCTGCGCATGGGCGAACACGATTTGGATACCTGCGACTTTGACAAAGCCTATACGGCATATGCAAAGGCCGCCGAACTCGACAAAGAGGAGCCCGAAGCCTATTTCGGCATGGCGCTCGCCACCTTCAAGGTGCAGTTCTTGAAGGATGAAGTCAACGAGCGCATGCAGCCCATTTGCCACGAAATTTCCGACGGGAGCATTTTGGACGACAAGAATTTCCGCCGTGCCCTCGAACTTGCGACGGACGAGCAGAAACGGGAATACAGAAAGCGTGGGAGAGAGATCGACGAGATCAAGGAAGAATTTTACGACCTGCAGCGCAAGGGGTTGGACTACGATTGCTTCCTCTGCGTCAAGGTGACGGAAGAGGACGGCAGGACGCGTACGGCCGACTACGACCGCGCCAACGACATTTACTATTATTTGAAGGACGAGGGCTACAAGCCGTTTTTCTCCGAGCGGGAGATGAAGGGGCGCACGGGCGCGGACTACGAGGCGCTCATTCTGTACGCACTGTACAGGAGCGAATGCATGCTCATCGTGTGCTCGGACGAGAGCTATCTGAAAACCAAGTGGGTAAAAAACGAGTATACGCGGTTTTTACATATGCTCGCCAACGAGGAAAAAGAGCGGGACGCCATCTCCTTCGCTTTTTACGGCACGCCTGTGGAAAAGCTGCCGAGCGGGAAGAAGGTGCAGGGCATCGACCTCTCCAAGCCCGACGCATACAGCAGGATCGGGAACTTCGTCGAAGTCCACACTCCCGAGGCGAAGAAGAAGCGGGAAGAAGAAAAAGCGAAAAAGCAACAGAAAGAGGCGGAGAAAATTGCCCGCAAGGAAGCCACCCTCCGTGCCTACACAGAGGCGGAGCGTGAGTGGAAGCGTCGCAAGGAAGAAGAGGCTCGTCTTGAAGACGAACGCCGCGCTCGAGAGGCAGAGGAGCGTAAAAAGCGCGAAGAGGAAGAAAAACGGCGCGTCGCTCTTCATGAATTTGAAATTGAAAACGGCGTTTTGAAGAAATATAAAGGACAGGGTGGCGCTGTAACCATTCCCGACGGCGTGACATTGATAGGCGAGAGGGCGTTTTATGGTTGCAGTGGGCTGATAAGTATGATCATTCCCCATGGTGTGACCTTGATCAGGGCTGGGGCATTCTATAACTGCAGTGGGCTGACGAGCATTAGCATTTCCGATAGTGTAACGACAATCGAAGGGGTTGCGTTCGAGGGTTGTAATGGTTTGAAAAGTATAACTATTCCCGACGGCGTGGCCTCGATCGGAGGATGGGCGTTTAATGGATGTAGCGGTCTTACAAGTGTTACCATTCCCAAGCGTTTTAAGGGTTTTATGAATAAGGGGCTCCAAAATATCTTCGGAGAAAACTATAAAAAGATAAAATTCACCTTTACGGAGTAACATGAAAAAAGTTCGCATTGCCGTGCTCTGCTCGGGCGGCGGGACAAATTTACAGGCCATTTTAGACGCGCAGGCGGCGGGGAAGATTTCCCACGGCGAAGTCGTGCTCGTCGTCGCCGACAGCCTCGGGGCGTTCGCCCTCGAACGCGCAAAACGCTGCGGCGTGGAGACTGCCGTGTTCGACAAAAAGCAGTTCCCCCGCACCGAGCGCGAGGCCGCCATTCTCGCCTGTCTCAAGGCACACGGCACGGAGCTTATCGTGCTCGCGGGCTTCATGACGGTGCTCTCGGCGGACTTTGTGAAAGAATACGAGGGCCGCATTCTCAACATTCACCCCGCCCTCCTGCCGAGCTTCGGCGGCGTGGGCATGTACGGGTTGCACGTGCACGAAGCCGTGCTCGCCCGCGGCGTGAAGGTGACGGGCGCGACGGTGCATTTCGTCACCGAGGAGTGCGACGGCGGCCCCATCATCGCCCAAAAGGCGGTGCGCGTGCACGCACACGACACGCCCGAAAAATTGCAGCAGCGCGTGATGCGCGAGGCGGAGTGGGTCATCTACCCCAAGGCGATCGAAAAAGTTTGCAAGGGTCTGAAGTAGGGGAGGAGGGATCCCGCTCAGAATGGCGGGGGATCCCCTGCACGGCGTACAATTACGTCATGTTGAGCGTAGTCGCCCCGCGCGCACTATTTGCTTACCAAGCGCGGCACGAGCCAAAGGCGAAGTAAACATGGCCACATTATAATAAGGACATCCTTCGACACGCCGCAAGGGCAGCGGCGGCTCAGGATGACGTGTTTTTCTGGCTGGCGGGCAGGATGACGTAATTATATGCCCCTCATCAGTCACGTTGTGACAGCTTCCCCCCGAGGAGGGAAGCCTGAAATAAGGAGAAAACATATGAGAAAGAAAGGTTTGGGTCAGGCGGTCGGCGCGAGCAGCTATCCCGGCAGGGGCATCATCGTCGGCAAGACGAGGGACGGAAAACACGCCGTCTTTGCCTATTTCATCATGGGCAGAAGCGCCAATTCCCGCAACCGCGTCTTTGCCGAGTACGGCGACGAGGTGAAAACGGAGCCCTTCGACGAGAGCAAGGTGGAGGATCCCGCGCTCATCATCTATTCGCCCGTAAAGCAGGTCGGGCGGGACATCATCGTCACCAACGGCGACCAGACGGACACCATAGAAGCGTATCTTCAAAAGGGCGTCTGCTTCCGCCGCGGACTGCAGGAGCGCACCTTCGAGCCCGACGCTCCCAACTTTACCCCCCGCATCAGCGCCGTTCTGCACCTCGGCAAGAAGCCCGCGGACTACACCTACGAGCTCTCCATTCTGAAGTGTGCCGACGGCAAGGGCAAAAAGTGCAGCCGCTACTTCTACCTATATGAGCCCGAAAGCGGCGTGGGGCACTACATTCACACCTATAAAAAGGACGGCAGCCCGCTTCCCTCCTTCGAGGGGGAACCCGAGCGGGTGAAGCTCGGGAACGACGTTCGCGAGATTGCCGCCGAGATCTGGGAGAACCTCGACGCGGACAACAAAATTTCCCTCTACTGCCGCGCCGTAAATTTGAAAACAGGCGAAACGCTGCGCGTTTTGTACAACAAATACAGCAAATAGGAGGACGGTATGAACGAATATTCCTTAAAGTACGGCTGCAATCCCAACCAAAAACCCGCACGCATCTTTATGGCGGACGGGAGCGATCTGCCCGTGGAGATCTTGAACGGCAGGCCGGGGTACATCAACTTTCTCGACGCCTTCAATTCGTGGCAGCTCGTGAAGGAGATCAGGGAAAACACGGGCTACGTTGCGGCGACGAGCTTCAAACACGTCTCGCCCACTTCCGCCGCGATCGGCAAAAAACTGACCCCATCCCTGAAAAAAGCGTGCTTTGTGGACGACATCGAGGGGCTGGACGACAGCCCTCTCGCCTGCGCCTACGCTCGCGCGCGGGGCACGGACAGGATGAGCTCCTTCGGCGACTTTATCGCCCTCTCCGACGAGTGCGACGAGACGACGGCGAAGATCGTCGCCCGCGAGGTCTCGGACGGCATCATCGCCCCCGGCTATTCCCCCAAGGCGCTGGAAATTCTCAAGGGCAAGCGCAAGGGCGCGTACAACATCGTAAAGATCGATAAGGACTACGTTCCCGCCGAAATCGAGCGCAAGCAGGTCTATGGCGTCACCTTCGAACAGGGGCGCAACAACTTCAAAATCGATAAAACGCTGCTCAATAACGTCGTCACGAAGAACAAAGACCTGCCCGAGGAGAAGGCGATCGACCTTATCATTTCGCTCATCACATTAAAGTACACGCAGTCCAATTCGGTGTGCTTTGCGGCGGACGGGCAGGCGATCGGTGTGGGCGCGGGGCAGCAATCGCGCATCCACTGCACGCGGCTGGCGGCGCAGAAGGCCGACCTGTGGCACCTGCGGCAGCACGAAAAGGTGCTCTCACTGCAATTTGCCGAGGGCGTCGGCCGCCCCGAGAAGAACAACATCATCGACCTGTACCTCTCCGACGACGCCGACGAGGTGCTGGCGGAAGGGGAGTGGCAGAAGAATTTCGCCGTCCGTCCCGCTCCCTTCACCCGCGAGGAGAAGGCGGAATATTTGGCGGGCATCAGCGGCGTTTCGCTGGGCAGCGACGCCTTTTTCCCCTTTGCCGACAACATCGAACGCGCCCACCGCAGCGGCGTAACTTACGTCGCCGAACCGGGCGGCAGCGTGCGCGACGACCTCGTCATCGAGGCGGCGGACAGGCACAACATGGTGATGGCGTTCACGGGGATGAGACTGTTCCACCACTAAAAAATTTCGCTGAATTTCTTTTCTCGCCTGCGGCTTTGCCGCATGCTCGAAAATAAATTCAGCGAGGAATATAACATATTTGGGATATCAAGTTGGTCGTCGCGGGCGCTTCTCTCAACAATAAGCCGCAAGTATGCGGCAAATTGGGTCGTGCAGCGGCGGGAAACCCGCCTCGCACCGTAATTTAGCTCCCCAAGCCCCCTCCTCGGGAGGGGGACAAAGGGGGTGGGGCGCACAGAGCAAGCGAATTGCCGCATGCTCGAAAACAAATTCAGCGAGGAATATAGAATATTTGGGATATCAATTTGGTCGTCGCGGGCGCTTCTCTCAACAATAAGCCGCAAGTGTGCGGCAAATTGGGTCGTGCAGCGGCGGGAACCCCGCCTCGCACCGTAATTTAGCGCCCCAAGCCCGCTCCTCGGGAGGGGGACAAAGGGGGCGGGGCGCACAGCAGCAAGCGAATTGCCGCATGCGCACACAGAAAGTCAAGCGATAAAACGTTTTCGGAGAAAGACAATGGATATTTTAGTGATCGGCGGAGGCGGGAGAGAGCACGCCGTCGTCAAGACCTTGAAAAAGAGCAAATGCTGCGGGAAAATATGGTGTCTGCCCGGCAACGGCGGCAT
>CANRFD010000045.1 GCA_947629845.1 uncultured Clostridia bacterium | reverse complement strand
CCCAGATGTTGCCCGAGGTCGGCGTCTCCAACAGGTCGATGCAGCGGATGAGCGTCGATTTCCCCGTGCCGGACGGCCCGATGACGGAGATCACATCGCCGTCGTTTATGGTGACGCTTACATCCCTGAGCGGCGTTGCATTCGCGTATTCCTTTCTCAAATGCTCGATGCGGATCATCTTACGCCTCCTCCGGAAGGAACCTCTTTTTGTCCCCGTCCTTTTTCTTTTTCCGCCTCGGATCCATTCTGCGTTGAAGGAGCCCGAGCAGCGCGGAGATCCCCCACGTGATCAAAAAATAGATCAAAGCTACGGCAATGAGCGGGAAGAACGCCTCGTATGTGTTGCTTCTTATGATGTCCCCTACCTTTGTAAGGTCGTTCACCGCGATGTACCCGACGACAGACGTTGCCTTTACGAGGTTTACGATCTCGGAGGAATACACGGGCAGGAACATCTTCATCGCCTGCGGCAGGACGATGCGGAAAAAGGCGCGGTTCCGCCCGTAGCCGAGCGCATACGCCGCTTCCGTCTGCCCCCTGTCGACGCTCTCCACGGAGAGTTTGAGCTGATTATACACAAACGACCCGAAGGTCAGGATAAAGCCGATCACGGCCACCGCGAGGCCGCTTATATCCACCGCGCCGAATATGACGTAAAAGAGAAGCATCAAAATGACGAGCGCGGGCATTCCCGCAACGATCTTGGAATAGACCGCTGCGATCCCGCGGGCGATCGCCGATGCAACTTTATACTTCGAACGCGTCCACAGATACAGGAGAAAGCCGAGGAGCGTCCCCCCGAGCACGGCGCAAACGCTGATGAGCAGCGTCGTACCGATGCCCTCGAGGATCATTTTCCAGCGCCCCTCGCGGACGAATGTCTTTTCGAAGCTCTCGCCGATGGAGGCAAAAAATCCGCCGCCTTCCCCGGCGTACGTCGCCATCACAACGTCTGCGACCATGTACGGCTCGCTGAAATTTACGCTCTGCTTGCGCTCGGCGGTCATATACAGCCCGGCGCACACCATGTCGTATTTTCCCGCCGCAAGCCCGGCGAGGCCGTCGGTGCTGAACGATCCGTTGGTATAATTCACCCTGTAACCGTATTCCCTGCAAAAGAGATACAGCACCTCGATCTCGAAGCCGACGGGCTCGTTGTTATACATATATACGAACGGCTTGCGCGTCATGTCGATCGACACGTTGAGCAGTTCGGAGGATGCGGGGAGCTCGCCGAGGGGAACGTTTTCCTGCGGCTCCGTCTCGCCATACCATTTTCCGATCATTTCGTCCAGAGTTCCGTCCGCTTTCAACCGCGCGAGAAAGCCGTCCATCTTGGTTTTCAAAGCGTCTCCGCCGTCGTTCTTCTGGAAACCGAAGCCGATCTCCACCGAATATTGGGGAACTACCGTGCAGGAGAGCCCCTTTTCCGTGCGCTTTACGGAGTTGAAGTTGGGGCGGTCGAGCATGGTGCCGTCCACCTTCCCTTGCATGAGCGCCGCGAGGACGTCTGCAAAATTGTTGAACTCGCTGACCGAGGCGCTGGGGAAGAGCTCGCGCGAATATCCGCCGTAGAGCGACCCCGTCACCACGCCGAGGCGGGCGTTTTCAAAGCGGGAAAGCTCGACTTCGGCCTCCGAATTATCCGACGTTCCGCCCCCGCCTTCGGCCTCGCCGCCCGTGCAGCCGACAAGGCACACGAGCGCCGTCAATACCGCAAAGAGCAAGCAGAAAACCGCTTTTGCGTTTATCCTTTTATGCATTGCATTCTCCTCCGAAATGCCTCCCTTGTCCCGGGCAAACCGTGCGGCGTCCGTAACGCCGCTTTTCACCATTTATTATAGCACGGTGAAAATCATTCGTCAACAGACGCGTGCCCGCAGCAAATACAAAGCGGACGGCAGAAAAAACCGGGAGCAACGCCCCCGACTTTCCCGTTTGATTTTCTCAAAGCGATATTTCATTAAAAATTTGTATTTCCGTGAATGCCTATCGGCTCAACGGTCGGCCGCTTGCTCCGTAGGGGCGGCGCTGTCTCCGTCGTCTTGCTCCGCGGGTTCCTCGGCAACGGCGGCCTCCTCCGCGATCACCTCCGCGGCCTCTTTGCCCTCCGCAACCTCTCCGGGCGTCTCCGCGTCCGTCGTCTCCCCCTTGTTCGACCTTGCGGCTTCGGCCTCGGCATGCTGCGCCTCGATCTCCTTCATGTACCCCGCCGTGATGATGCCCGAGGGCAGGGCGATGATGGCGATGCCGAACAGGGACGAGATCATCGTAACGACCTGCCCCGCCACGGAGACGGGGTAGATGTCGCCGTAGCCCACCGTCGTCAGCGAAACGGTCGCCCAATAGACGGCCTCGAAAAAGTTGTCGAAGGACTCGGGCTCGACGTTGAAGATGACGAGCGCGGAGACCAAAATATAGCCGATGGCGAACGTCCCCACCGAGGCAAGCGCGCGGCGGGAATTTTTCAGCACATCCGCAATGATCCTGATGCTCTTCGAATAGCGCACCGCCTTAAACACGCGAAAGACGCGGAAGGCGCGGATGAGACGGAAAATTCTCAACAGTTTGAAGCTCGCGTTGAGCACCGTGAGCGACGGGAGAATGGAGACGAGGTCGATGAGCGCCATAAAACTGAAGGGATAGCGCAGGAACGAGAGCACGTTTTTCTTGCCGAATTTGAAGTCGGCGGTCAGCCAGCGGAGCAGGTAATCGACGATGAAGATCGCCACGCAAATGTAGTCGATGATCTCAAAGGCCTTATACGTCTCCTTGAAGGCCAGCGGCACCAAACTCAGGATGATAAGGAGCATCGTGAAGTAGTCGTAGAGACTGCTCCACACATCGTTCCCGTCCGAGGCCTCGATGACCCTGAAAATTTTCTCGCGCAGACCGCGCTTTGCTTCGTTCTCTTTCAACGCCGTACTCCTTAATTCAACACAACGTCCTTCAGACTTTCGTACTTTTCCATGGCGGCGCGCCTTACTTCGTCGAAGTTCAGCCGCCGCTCAAACGCCTCGTCGGTCAATTTTTTCGCCGTGAAGATGACCTCCGTGGGATAGCGCAAGTTCTTGATGTCCGTCAAAAATTTCCCGCTCTGCCGCGTGCCCAAAAAGTCGCCGCTGCCGCGCAGCTCCAAGTCCTTCTCGGCGAGCTTGAACCCGTCCGCCGTGGTGCGCAAAATGTTCAGCCGCTCCGTCGCCGTCTCGCTCTCGCTGCCCACGAGGAGGAAGCAGTAGCTCTTTTCGCTCCCCCGCCCCACGCGGCCGCGGAGCTGGTGTAGCTGCGAAAGCCCGAACCGCTCGGCATTGTACACCACCATGATGGTGGCGTCGGGCACGTCGATGCCCACCTCGATGACCGTGGTGGAGACGAGGCAGTCGTACTCCTTGCGCTTGAACGCCGCCATGATCTCCGCCTTTTCCCTGTCCTTCATCCTGCCGTGGAGCAGGGCGAAGCGCACGTCGGGCAACCTGCCGCGCAGCTCCTCGTATAGCTCCGTGACCGAGGTCACCTCCCCCTCGTCGTCATCGATCTTGGCGCAGACGAAGTAGGCCTGCCTGCCCTTTTTGGTCTCGCCGCGGATGTAGGCCAACATGTCGTTATACTTCCTGTCGGGAATGACGGAGGTGGAGATCTCCTGCCGCGCGCGGGGCTTATCGGGGATCGTCGTGATGTCGAGATCGCCGTAAAAGATGAGCGAAAGCGTCCGCGGAATGGGCGTTGCGGACATAACCAATATATCGAGTTTTTCACCTTTTTCACTCAATATATTCCTCTGCGCCACACCGAAGCGGTGCTGCTCGTCGCACACGCAGAAGGCAAGATTTTTGAAGCGCACGTCGCCCTGAAGCACGGCGTGGGTGCCGCACAGAATGTCGATCTCGCCCGCGGTGAGCGCGGCCTTCACCTCCCGCTTCTCCTTTGCCGAAGTCCCGCCCGCAAGGTAGGCGACGCGGTACTCCGGGAACATCTTCTCAAGGAGGGCAAAGTTCTGCGCGGCGAGAACTTCGGTCGGCGAAAGGTACACCGCCTGAAAGCCGCTCTTTACCGCCATGAAGATGCCCGTGAGCGCGACGGCCGTCTTGCCGCTCCCGACGTCCCCCTGCAGCAGCCTGTTCATGCGGTGCGGCGAGGTCACGTTGTCGTAGATCGCGCGCACGGCGGCCTGCTGCCCCTGCGTAAATTCAAAGGGAAAGCGCCGCTCGAACGCCGCCACCTCGCGCTCCGTCACGCTGTATTTGTTCAGCCGCGCCTCGTTCCTGTCCCCCTTTATCAGCTTGAAAGCGGACAGCAAAACGAAGTATTCTTCGAGGGCGATACGTGCCGCGCCATTCAGCATCTCCTCCTGCGTTTTGGGGAGATGGGTGCGGAAAAACGCCTCTTTCAAATCGGAGAGCGCATACTTTTTTTGTAGCTCTGCGGGAATGACGGAGCGCAAATTTTCCGCCTGCAGCGCGGAGTAGACGGCGTCGCGGACGATGCGCTGCGTCAGGCTGCCCTTCAGCGGGTACACGGGCACGAGGCCCTTCAGGCGCGCGTTGCGCTCGGCGGGCTCGAAGGAGGGATTTACAAGGCTCACCTGCCCGTACTTGTTCTGCACCCTGCCGTAAAAGAGGTACGCCCCGGGCTTGAGCCGCTGGGCGATGTAGGGCATGTTGAACCACACGGCGGTAAAGCAGTCGCCGTTTTGTTCGAGCTGCGCCCGCACCAGCTTCACCCGCCCCGTATAGCGCACGGGCTCGACCATCACGAGGTTGCACAGAACGAGCGCCATGTCGTTATGGTAGACCTCCCGCACGGACACGCGCCGCGTAAGGTCGAGATAGGCGCGCGGAAAATAGCGCACGAGATCTGCGCTGTTTTTGATCCCGAGCTTATTCAGTTCCTTGGCGCGCTTCTCCGTGACGCCCTTGAGCGATTTCAAATCCATTGAAAACCAGCAAATTATTATTCAATATATTTTGCAACTAAAATTGCCGCGTTTAAGAAAAAGGAGCGGTCGTTCCGCTCCGTTTTTTCATTCGAGAGAGAGCAAGTAGAAGTACACGGGCTGCCCGCCGTAGTGGAAGTCCACATCGCAATCGGGGAAGGCCTCCTGCACCTTGGCGGCGAGCGCCTGCGCGTCGGACTCCTGCACATCCTCGCCGTAGTACAGCGTGATGACCTCGTGGTAGTCCTCCTTCAGCTTGTCGAGGAGCTTTAACACCGTCTCGTCCACCGAGCCGCTCTTGGCGAGAATTTTCTTGTCGTCCAGCCCGATGATGTCCCCCTCCTTGATGGAGAACCCGTTGACGCTCGTCGTGCGTACGGCGTGCGTCACCTGCCCCGACTTCACGTTGTCGAGCGCGTGGATCATGTTGGTCTTGTTCTCCTCGGCGCTCGCCTCGGGGGAGAACGCCAGCGCCGCCGCAAAGCCCTGCGGCACGTTCTTGGTGGGAATGACGTGGATGGTGCGGTTTTCCACAAGCGCCTTGGCCTGCTCCGCCGCGAGGATGATGTTCTTGTTGTTGGGGAACACGAACACGTTCTCCGCGTTGATCTTCTGCACGGCCGTCGCGATGTCGGATGCCGAGGGGTTCATCGTCTGCCCGCCCTCGATGACGCGGTCGACGAAGAGATCCTTGAAGATATCGGAGAGCCCCTCCCCCGCGCACACGGCCAGCATACCCTGATCCTTCTTTTCCGCCTCGCGCTTGGCGCGGAGCGCCCTGTTCTGCTCGAGCATGTTCTCGATCTTGGGTCGGTCGAGTTCGCCCAGCTCCAAGGCGTAGGTGAGCGCAATGCCGGGGCAGTTGGTGTGCACGTGCACTTTGATCATCTCGAGGTCGCCGATGCAGATCACGCTGTCGCCGATGGCCATCAAGTTCTCGCGGAGCTTGTCGATATCGGCAAGCGTCGTGCTCTTCTTCAAGTTGATGACGAAAAATTCGGTGCAGTACGCGAACTGGATCTCGCCGAGGTCCATGTTGATGATGTCGGAATTGTCGCCGAAGTCGGCGTCCATCGACTGCGCCGCGTTCGCCGCCTCGGTCTGCACTTCGGAGACGATCTCGTCGCCCATGAGCGCGGCCAGAAATCCGCGCATGATGGTCATGAGCCCGACGCCGCCCGAGTCCACGACGCCCGCCTTCTTCAAAACGGGCAGCAGCTCGGGGGTCTTGGCGAGGGCCTTGTCCCCCTCCTCGATGATGGCGGGCAGGAAGGTCTCAAAGTCCTTGTTTTTGCCCGCAACCTTCGTCGCATATTCGCTCATCATGCGCACGACGGTCAAAATCGTGCCCTCTTTGGGGATGGCAACGGCGTTGTAGGCGACTTTCGTGCCCGCGTCGAGCGCCTTTGCAAAGGTTTTCGTGTCCACTTCCGGCTTGCCGTCGCGGAGGACGGAGCAAATGCCGCGGAAAATTTGCGAAAGGATGACGCCCGAATTTCCCCTTGCGCCGCGGAGCGCCCCCTTGGAGACGCAGTCGCACACTTCCGGAAAACTGTTGGATGCCGACTGCGAGAGCTCCTTCACCGCAGACTGCATCGTAAGAGACATATTGGTGCCCGTATCGCCGTCGGGCACGGGGAAGACGTTGAGCGCGTCTACCTTCGCCCGATTATTATCAAGCATTTTTGCGCCGACCAAGACCATCTTGCGAAAGACGGCGCAATTTATGGTTTTCTGCATTTTATTCTCCCGATGAATGGATCAAACGCGGAGACGGAGTCATAGTTTGAGACCGATGACGTTTACGTTCACTGTGTCCACGATCATGCCCGTGAACTTCTCCACCCGATATTTTACCGCCTCTTTCAGCGATTCCGCAACTGCTTCGATGGAGACGCCGTATTTGATGAGCACATAAACGTCGATAAAGATCCGGTTCCCTTGGGTCGTGATTTTTACGCCCTTGCCTCCCGCGTCCTTCTTGAGAAGTTCGGCGAGCGTGTCGGTAAAGCGGTGGGCGACGGTATCCACGATGCCGTAACTCTCCACCGCAGCCTGCTGCGCGACCTTTGCGATCGCGAGGTCGGAGATTGAAATTTTGCCGTAAGCATTGCTCGTACTGACCGACATTGCCCGCTCCTTGAACCTACTCTATCCTATTCTACCCCATCCGCCCTCTTTTTGCAAGCGATATTGTAAAAAATTTCCCTCTTTCCCAAAAAAAATCCTGTTTTTGGCGCAATTTTAATTGTTTTTTTCCGTCGGTTATGGTATCATAGTTGCGTTGGCAAACCGGTTGCTTTTGTTTGCCGCGCAAAATTTTCGGAAATACCCATTCGGAGGTGGAGATATGTCGAGAGTATGCAATATCTGCGGGAAAGGCCAAACGTCCGGGAACAACGTCAGCCACTCCAACCGTAAAACGAGGAGAACGTTTGCCGCCAATGTGCAGAAGGTCACTTATAAGCAAAACGGCAAAGTCGAAACGGGCTACGTCTGCGCACGCTGCCTGAAAAGCGACAAAGTAGAGAGAGTTTAACTTTCCAACAACGTGAAAGCCGCAACTTTTTGTTGCGGCTTTTCTTTTTTATGCGAATGCGCCGCGGCAAACTGCCGCGGTGCTTTGTTGTAATATGCGTCCCCTCTACTCTCTCACCCCGCGCGCACATTCCCTTTTCTCGCCCCTTTCGGAAGCCCCCCTTTTTCTCGCCCCCTTTGGAAGCCCCCTTTCTCGCGCCCCCTCCCGGGAGGGGGGGTAGGGGGTGGGTCTATCCTTGCGCCGCCCCTCTTGGGGGAAATGCTTGCGCCGTGAGGAATAAAGGTTTCTATTCGTCCCGAAACGAATCACAAATACAACGAACATTCTGAGTGGTTGTTCGGATATAATAAACAATTGCAGGATCGCCGTAAATCGTTGTCGTCTCCCCGTCCGAAATGCCGCAATATTCTATTGCACCATGGGAGCCCTGAATAGAATTCCATTCCAACAGTGTACCGGAATAATTGACATCTGTGATGTCGAGCGCTGTAAGACAATACACGCCCATATTGTTCACACTGTGCGGAATAGAAACGGAAGTTATTCCTTTAATCGAAAAGAATGCTCCGGCAGGTAGCGCCGTGATACCCTCGGGAATTGCAAGAACGCCCGTTAGCTTCACGCCCCCTATGGTATATTCCGTCCAATTGGAGCAGCTGAAGAGCCACGCTTGCTCCATGCTGCAAAATTCGTTCATTGTTCCCTCATATCGAATTGGCAGCGTGTCGATCGCTGAAGCCTGCCGAAAAGCCGCTTCTCCGATGAAACGCAACTCTTTCGGGATCGTTAATGAAGTAAGGGATTTCGTATTGTTGAAAGCGTACTTTGGCACCCTTTCCACATCTTTGGGAATTGTAAAATCCCCCTCAAATTTTTTATCTCCAAAGTATAACGTCCGTGATACAGAACCATCAAACTTTAAGGCACGGATGCTATACTTTTCTGCACTCCGCATGAGTCCGCTATCAAACACATTATCATCCAACTCGCACCACTGTTCGACCGTACCTCTAAAATGAATTTCCACATTCGGCGCGATACGATAAAAACTTTCATAAGTATTTTTGTATTCTGCATCCGGTTCCACCTGCATTTGCGGACCGAAAGTTATATCCGATAACGATGCGCAACGGAAGAATGCGCGGTTAGCGATCGTAATATCCGTGCCTTCTATGACTATTTTTTCAAGTTGACTGCATTGATAGAAGGCATTTTCCCCAACTCGTTTCAACCCGTCGGCAAAAGTGACCTTTTGGAGATTTTCGCACGCCCAAAATACATAAGTTCCCCATGTCTCCACGCTCGCAGGCACGGTGAACTCGGTGAGCGAATTACACTTGGAAAAGCTGCAATAGCCGAGCGTCTCCAAGCCCTCCGCGAGCGTCACCGATTGGAGCGAAGACTTCTGGAACGCATATTGCCCAATACTCTTGACGCTTGCCGGAATGACAATGCTCTCGATCTCCTCGCCGAGAAATGCCTCATCGCCGATGGCAACGACGGCTTCGCCCGCATGGGTCGAGGGAATAATGATCTCCGTCCCCTGCGCCTCCCCGATGCCGGTCACGGTGTACCCGCCCCCTTCGGCGGGCTCATAGGCAAGCCCCTCCGTCGCAGGTTGCGGCAAGCCGCATACCGTACACTCGCCGTTTGCAAAAGTGTGATTTTTGTGCGCGTGTTTGCACGTGCCGCAGACGCCGTTCTCGTAATCGTGCGGCGCCCTGTCTTTCTGTTCGTCCGTGTCCGTACAGGTCGCAGCGTGCCAGTGGTAATTTTCGTCGGAAGTCCACGTTTCGGAAAAGGTGTGGGTGTGCTCTCCTCCGCCCTGCGTGCCTCCGCCTTGTTCGGTGCCTCCACCCTGTGTGCCGCCGCCTTGCGTACCGCCGCCTTGTTCGGTGCCTCCACC
>CANRFD010000044.1 GCA_947629845.1 uncultured Clostridia bacterium | reverse complement strand
CTTGGAGCAGGGGCGCATCATCGAGCGCGGCACGCACGAACAGCTCATCGACATGAAGGGCAAGTATTACCAGCTCTACACGGGCGCATTCGAACTCGAATAAAATACGCGCCGCCCCTGCGGGCGGCACAAAATCAATCGCCCCGCGGCTTGCCGCGGGGCGTTCGCTTATCTTTTTTTATTGATTGAAGATCCCGTCCAGAAGATCGTCCATATCGTAGATGCCGGGGCGCTTGCCGCGCATCCATGCCGCCGCCTTCAGCGCGCCCGCCGCAAACACCTTGCGGCTTCGTGCCGAGTGCGAGAGCGTCAGAATTTCGTCCTCGCCCGCAAACATCACCTCGTGTTCGCCGACGATGGTGCCCCCGCGGACGGCGTGAATGCCGATCTCGCTCCTCTTCCGCGCGCCCACGGCGCCCTCTCTTCCGCAGACGTTCTCCTTTCCGCCGCCGAAGCCCTCGTTCACGCTCTTTGCGAGCATCAGCGCGGTGCCGGAGGGGGCGTCCTTCTTTTCGCGGTGGTGCCGCTCCACGATCTCGGCGTCGAAATTTTCGCCGAGCGCCTGCGCCGCCTTCTTTGCAAGGTATTGCAGCACGTTGACGCCGAGGGAGAGGTTGCCCGTCTTGAAGATGGCAACGCGCTTGGAGTAGTTCTCGATGAGCGCGAGGTCGTTGTCCGAATAGCCCGTGGAGGCGAGCACGGCGGGAATGCCCCGATCTTCGCAGAAGCGCAGCCGCTCCTCGAGCGCGGTGGGGGAGGAAAAGTCGATCAGGACGTCGGCGGCTTCGGTGACGTCCGCAAAGCGCGTATATACGGGGAAGGGGGCGGGGGCGGGCGCGATGTCTACGCCGCAGACGATGGTGTCGCTGCCGGAGCCGGCGAGCTCCGCCACGTTCTTTCCCATTTTGCCGCAGGCGCCGCAGAGTACGATCTTCATGCTTTCACCTTTAGCCCGAGCTGTATCATGGCCGCCCGCAGCCGTTCCGAATGTTGCGCCTCGATCTCGGTGAGCGGCGCACGGGGCAGACCCGCTTCAAAGCCCAAAAGGTTTGCGCCCGCCTTGACGGGGATGGGGTTGACTTCGCAGAAGCAGGCGTCGGCGAGGGGGAGAAGGGCGTCGCTCAACGCGTTCGCCCGCACAAGGTCGCCCGCCCCGACCGCCGTGACGAGCTCCTTCACCTGCCGCGGCGCGAGGTTGGAGACGACGGAGATGACCGCCGTGCCGCCCGCACTTGCCGCGCGTTCTGCGGGCGGTCTCCATGACCTGCGCCATGTTGCCGCTCGCCTCCTTGATGCCCGCGAGGTTCTTCAGCTCGGCGATCGCCGCCGCCGTCTCGGGCAAAATGTTCACGCCCGTGCGCCCGGGCACGTTGTAGGCGACGATGGGAACGTCCACCGCCGCGCAGATGGCCTTATAGTACTCGTAAATGCCGCGCTGGGTGCATTTGTTGTAGTAGGGGGTAACGGCGAGCACGCCGTCCGCGCCGCAGTCTACGGCGTGTTTGGAGGCCTTCACCGCCTTCTCCGTGCAGTTGCTGCCCGTGCCGAAGAGCAGTTTCGCCCTGCCCGCGTTCTTTTGGGCGGCAAACCGCATGACCTCCGTCTTTTCCTCTTCGGACATCGTCGCCGGTTCGCCCGTGGTGCCGAGCACGACGAGCGCGTCCGTGCCGCCTTCGATTTGGTACTCGATGAGCTTTGCGAGCGCGTCGAAGTTGACGCCGTCCGCGGTGAACGGCGTGATCATCGCCGTTGCGCTTCCGCGCAGAAATCCCGTCATGATGTTTTCTCCTTCACTTATGATATGCGCGCGGGGTCAGTCCAGATATCCCTTCGCCGCAAGCAGCTCGGCGAGAAGCACCGCGCCGCCCGCCGCGCCCCGCAGGGTGTTGTGCGAACAACCGATAAATTTATAGTCGAACAGCGTATCTTCGCGGAGCCGCCCCGCCGTCACCGCCATGCCGTTTTCCGTCATCCTGTCGAGCTTGGGCTGTGGGCGGTCGTCCTCCCCGAGATAGTGCAGAAATTGCTTGGGCGCGGAGGGGAGCCCCAGCCGCTGCGGTTCCCCCGCGTAATTTTCCCACGCCGAAAGGATCTGCTCCCTCGTCGGCCTGTCTTTGAATTTTACGAACACTGCCGCGGTGTGCCCGTCGGAGACGGGAACGCGCAGGCATTGCGCCGAAATTATGGGGCTGTCCGCGGGCAAAATTTTTCCGTTTTCCACCCTGCCCCAAATTTTCATGGGTTCGGATTGGCTCTTTTCCTCCTCGCCGCCGATGTAGGGGATGATGTTGTCGAGGATCTCGGGCATCGTGTCAAACGTCCTGCCCGCGCCCGAAATTGCCTGATAGGTGCACACCGCCGCCTCCGTGACGCCGAACTTGCGGAGGGGGTGCAGAAGGGGGACGTACGATTGCAGCGAACAGTTGCTCTTTACGGCGATGAACCCGCGGCGGGTGCCCAGCCGCTCCCGCTGCGTTTCAATGATGGCGAGATGTTCGGCGTTGATCTCGGGAATGACCATGGGCACGTCGGGCGTGAAGCGGTGCGCCGAATTGTTGGAGACGACGGGGAGCTCCGCCCTTGCGTAGCGCTCTTCGAGCGCCTTGACGTCGTCCTTCTTCATATTGACGGCGCAGAACACAAAATCTACCTTGCCGGCGAGCCGGGCGGGGTCGGCGGCGTCGAGCACCGTCATGTCCCTCGCATAGGAGGGGATGGAAAAGGGCATCGCCCACTTCCCGTCCACGGCTTGGGCGTACGGTTTTCCCGCCGAACGCGCGCTCGCGAGGAGGGCGGCGGGGCGGAACCACGGATGGTGTTCGAGAAGGGAGACAAAGCGTTGCCCGACCATGCCCGTGGCGCCGATAATGCCTACCCGAAACTGTTTTTTCATGCGTTTCTCCCGAGGTAAGATGGAAAAAAATGGACGGCCGCGCCGTCCGTGCCCGACGGTTTCCTGCGGAAGCTGCGCGCTCCCTCTTCCGACGGTACCGTTTTTTCTCTCTGTGAAATAATTTTAACATACGCGCATATAAAAATCAAGGAAAAATGCCCGATTTTAATTGAAATATTTTCGCGGTTGTAGTACAATATCGGTATGGCGACAAATGTCGCCGAGATCACCATCGGAGTAAAGTTATGGCGGACAGGGAAAGAAAGGGGCTCGTTGCCCGTTGGCTCGAAGGGAAGGAGCGCAGCGAAGATTACGCGCGCAGCACCCTCCCCACAAGCCGTTGGGCGCTGTTTTGGGATATTCTGAAGGGCAGGTTCGGGCGGCTCATGCTCGTCAATCTGCTCGTTCTCATCACCTGCGTCCCCATCGTCCTTCTGGTCTTTTTCCATAACTTCAGCCTCGCCGCGGCGGGCGCTTCGGGTTCGTACGGCGCCGGGCTCGGCGTCGGCTATCCCTTCATCCCCGAGCGGTTGGGACAGGCTCAATGGACGGCGCTCCAGCTCGATCTCTTCTACTTCGGGCTGCTCATCCCCGCCTCGATCATCGCCGCCGTCGGTCTCTCGGGCGGCATGTACATCGTCCGCAATCTCATCTGGACGGAGGGCATCTTCGTCGCGAACGACTTTTTGCGCGGCATCAAGCGCAATTTCCTGAACGTGATGGAGGCGGCGCTGTTCTTCTCCGCCATCCTCTTTATGGCGACGATCGTGGGCGACTTTGCCGACCTCTACGTCGCGATGGGGGCGTCCTTCTCGGGCTGGATGATCGCCTCCAAGGTCGTCGGCTACATCTTCGTCGCCTTCTCCATCCTCGTCAGCCTGTGGATGATCTCCTTGGGTGTGAACTACAAACAGGGGCCCTTCGCCCTGCTTCGCAATGCCGTCGTCATGACGGTCGGCACCCTGCCGCAGACGGTGTTCTTCGCCGCCATCGCCACGGCGCCCATCTTCCTCGTCATCTTCGGCACGGGGATCCTCCTCGTCGTCGGGCTCATCCTGCTCGTGCTCTTCGCGCTGTCGTGGCTCATGCTCGTCTGGATGGATTACAGCCAGTGGGCGTTCGATAAGTTCGTCAACCCCGCGCACGGCTTTGCGACGGGCAAGGGGCTGTACAACAAGGAGAAGGGCGCCTCGCCTGCTGCCCCGCAGGAAGTCAGCCTCGACGAGAGCGCGGCCATGCGCGAGTACAGGCGGCAGATCGTCGCACAGGGCAAGAGCAAGCTCGTGTGCCGTCCCATCAAGCCCATCGACGAGGGCGTCGAGCCCTACCAGCTCAGCGAGGGCTTCTCCCGCGAGGATCTGCAGAAGCTCAAGGAGAGCCGTTCTCTCGTCGAAGAGGACGCCAAGCAGTACACGGAGGAGCATAAGAACGACGCACAGTACGTGGAATATAACCGCATCTTCGAGGAGACGGAGCGCGCTCTGAACGACGACGGCAAGAAAAAGAAGAACAACGGCAAAAAGAAGAACGTCAAACGTCCCAAGCTTATGAATAAGCGTAAGTGAGATAAGGTTATGGCGCAGGCATACGATTTTCTTGCCGAATGGTTCGAATTTTTGAACGACGACTGCGACTACTCCTCTTGGTCGCAGTATTTTATTGAAGGGCTCTCCCGCTACGGCGCGGGCAAACGGGGATTGGAGCTCGGCTGCGGAAGCGGCGCCTTCTCCCGTGCGCTCGCCAAGGCGGGCTATTCGATGACGGGGGCGGATAGGTCTGCGGCGATGCTTTCAAAGGCGGCGGAGCTCGCGCGGGCGGAGGGCGTGCGCATAGAATTTGTGCAGGCAGACGCCGCGCGGCTGAATGTCCCCGCGAAGTACGATTTCATCCTTTCGCCCAACGATTGCTTCAACTATTTGCCCCAAAGCGCGCTGCACGCCGCGTTCAGAAGCGTCGCGCGGTGCCTCGTTTCGGGCGGCATTTTTTGGTTCGACGTGAGTTCGGAATACAAGTTGCGCGAAAAAGTTGCAAATAATATGTTCTGCGACGACCGGGACGACGTCACATATATCGAGATCGACCGCCTGCTCGGCGACCGTGTGCAGTCGGACGTCACGCTCTTCGTGCGGGAAGGGGAACTCTTCCGCCGTCACGACGAAACGCACACGCGCTACATCCACACGGGCGAAGAAATTTACGCCGCGCTCGGGGGCACGGGGCTTGAGATCGTCAAGTTCGAAGGCCACCTCGGCGAGGCCGCGGAGGGGAGCGACAGGCTCAACGTCATATGCAAAAAGGCACAAACGCTATCTATAAATCGCTGATTTGGGGGCAGACGGTGTCCCTCGCCGTGCTGGATACGACGGCCCTCGTGAACGAGGCGATCGAACGCCACCGTCTCACACCCGTCGCCGCCGCGGCGCTCGGCCGAACGCTCACCGCAACGGCCTATCTTTGCAGCTGGTTAAAGACGTCGGAGGCCTCGCTCTCCGTCACCGTCAAGGGCGACGGCGTCGGCGGGGGGATCTACGTCGCGGGGGACGGCGCGCTCAACTTGCGCGGATTTGTGCTCTGCCCGTCCGCCGACCTGCCTCCGCGCGCCGACGGCAAGCTCGACGTGGGCGCATTCGTGGGGCATAGCGGCGTGCTCTCCGTCGTGCGGGACGAAGGGGAGGGCATTCCGTTCACCGGCTCGTGCGAGCTCGTCTCGGGCGAGATCGCGGAGGACTTTTCCGCCTACTTTTTGACCAGCGAACAGCGCCCCACGGCCATCGCGCTCGGCGTGCTCATCGGAACGGACGGGCGGTGCGTCGCCTCGGGCGGCGTCTTTCTGCAGCCCCTCCCCGGCGCGGGCGAAAACGTCCTCTCCGCCGTGGAAAAGGAGATCGCCCGCCACACCCGCGTTTCCTCCGAAATTGCGGACATGGGGGCGGAAAAACTGCTCTTGAGCATTGAAAAATGCGACTATTTCCGCAGGGAAATTTTCTACCGCTGCCACTGCTCGCGGGAGCGCGCGGCCTCCGCCGTTCTGTCGCTTGGGCGGGCGGACGCCATGCGCCTTGCCGAGGAGGAAGGGGCGGTTCGCGTGCACTGCGACTACTGCAATACCGACTATTCGTTTTCGGCTGCCGAGATCGGGCGGCTGTTTTCGGAGAAGAGATGAAGGAAAGAGAGAAGAATTGGATCCTGAGCGAAGAGTTCCTCTATGAGAGCGCCGAAAAGCGCTTCGAGCGGGGGGACTATTTCGGCGCACTCACGATGCTCAACAAGCGGGGCGAAAAGTACCCGCCGAGCGCGGACGCATGGGCGCTGTATGCCGATATCTATGAGAACCTCGAGCTCTATCCGCTCGCCGTCGACGCGTGGTTCCGCTTCCTCGATACCTGCAACGAGGCCGACTTTGCCGAGGGTTACGAGGGGCTCGCCGTCTCCTTCATGAACATGGGCAACGAGCTGCAATCGGCCTACTACTACCACCGCGCCATGGAGGACGAGGAGGCGGGCGACGACGATGTTGATGACGGCGACGCGGAGGAGCTCGCCGCGATGCTGGCGGAAGCGCAGCCGCGCCCCCGTCTGCGCCTCGTGCAGGACGGCGCGCCCGACCCCGAGACGCTGCGGGAGGGGCTCATCCTTCTCAAGGAAGGCGACCTCGAGGAGGCGAAGAAGCGGCTGGGGGAGATCGACGAGACGAGCTCGGACTATCCCTCGGCGATGGGGCTCTCCGCGATGTGCACGCTGATGCTCGGCGACGAGGCGGGGGCGGAGCGCGAATGCGAAGTTCTGCTCGAAAAATATCCCGAAAACGTGCAGGCGCTCACGACGTATTGCGCCGTGCTCGACGCCCGCGGCAACAAGGAGGGCGCGCGGGAGGTTGCAAAGCGGCTCTCCGGGCTGAAAACGCAGTCGACGGACGACTTATACCGCATCGCCACGGCGCTGTGCGAAACGGGGCTGGACGAGGAGGCGTTCTCCGTGCTCGAGACGCTGAAAGTCCGCCTGCCGTACGATGAGAACGTGCTGTATTTCCACGCCGTCGCCGCCTATAAATTGGGCAAGCTCGACGAAGCGATCGCCTCGCTCGAGCGGATGACCACCGTCTATCCCCGCAAGGCCGTGGCGGCGTACTACCTCGTGCGCATGCGGCGGCTGCGCGACGGCGAGGGGGAAAAGTTCCCCATGTCCTATTATTACAGGCTTCCCGAGGAGGAATACCGCTCGGTCGCGGGATTTTTGCTCGCCGCGGACAACAAGGAGGGCGACGAGCTCATCCGCCTCTCCTCGCTCTCCGAGCTCGACTCCTTCTTCCGCATCTCCTTCGACGAAATGGAGGGGCGGGACGAAAAATTGCAGATGCTTGCGGCAAAGGTGGCGGTCAAGACGCATTCCGACGCCTTCGTCCGCGAAATGCTCCTCGACTACGAGGGGGACGACATGGTGAAGCTCTCCGTCTTGCACGACCTCGTCGAGCGCAACGAGGAGGAGTCTTACGGGACGGTGTTTCTCAACATTTACAGGGAATTTTTCACGCACGAGCTGAAGTTGGGCGAGGAGAAACGGGCGGAATTTCTGCGCGCTTTTGCCGACGTGTATTCCCGCTTCGCGCTGCTCGGCGAGGAGAACGAGGCCAAGCTGTGCAACGCGGCGGAGGACGTGTATCTGACGCTCGAGGAGGCCGACGCGCTCGACCTCGTGGACGAACGCGCCGAGATCGCCGCCGTCATCTACAGGGAAGCGCGCATGCGTCACGCCGAGCGCGACTTCGCCGAGATCGCAAAGATGTTCGACGCAGACAGGAGCGCCGCGCAGAAGATCCTCGACTACATGATTTAGGGGTAAAAGATGGAAGGCAGGAAAAAACCCGTCGATTTCGACGGACTGTTCGATGAAAAACTTGCGCAGTACATGCGCGAAAACGCGGGGAAGTACACCGAAAAGCAGTGGGAGAACATCATCCCCAAGCTGTACCGCCAATTCGGCGACATCCGCATCCCCGGCGTGGGGGCGACTCCCACGCAGTACTTTGCCGAGTGCACCGACGACGAGCTCGTCGCCCTTCTCAAACAGTATGTGGAGGAGGACGTCCCCGTGACCGACTTCCTCTGCCGCGAATTGGAGGGGCGGGGCTGCCCCGACGCCCTCGTCGCCCTGCTCTCGGAGGCGGACGAGCGCCTTCTTACGCTTGCCGTCAACCTCGCGGGGGACAGCCCCAAGGCCTTCGACGCCTATTTCGAAATTCTCGCCAAGACCTCCGACGGCGAGATCAAGGACGCCGTCTGCGAACAGCTCAAGGCGGGCGCCGACGCGGCAAAGGAACGCGCGCTTGCCTTCTACCGGGAGGGCAGGGAACGCGAACTCATGCTCGAGATCCTCTCCCGCTGCAAACAGCGGGACGAGCGCGTATACGACATCCTGCTCGAGGCCTTCCGCACCGACGAGGACATCCCCATGCACGCGAGCTACCTCGCCGCCTACGGCGACGCCCGCGCCCTGCCCGTGCTGCTCGAGGTGATCGACAGGGAGGACATCAATTACATCGAATATCAGGAGCTCAAATACGCCATCGAGGCGTTGGGCGGCGAATACACGCGCCCGCGCGACTTCTCCAACGATCCCTATTTCAAGGAGATCGCCGAGCAATCGCAGCTCCCCGCGGACTTCGACCCGATGAAAAAACCGAGCAATTGACAAAGCTCCGTCATAACTTTGCCGCCTTCGCCATATAGTAATCACGCAAGGACTATGGCGGAGGCGTTTTTATGGAAAAATTCAGCGTATATGAGGACATCTCAACGCGCACGGGGGGAGAAATTTACGTGGGCGTCGCGGGGCCGGTGCGGACGGGCAAATCGACGTTCATCAAAAAATTCATGCAGGAACTCGTCTTGCCCGGCGTCGAGGGCGCCAAACGGCAGCGCTACATCGACGAGCTGCCGCAGTCGGCGGCGGGGAAAACGGTGATGACCACCGAACCCAAATTCGTGCCCGAAGAGGGGGCGCACATCCGCGTGAAGGACGCGGTGGCGAAAGTCCGTCTCATCGACTGCGTCGGCTTCCCCGTGGAGGGGGCGACGGGCTTCGAAGAGGAGGGGGCGCCGCGGCTCGTCAAGACGCCGTGGAGCGACGCGCCTGTTCCCTTCGGCGAGGCGGCGGAGGAGGGCACGCGGCGGGTCATCCGCGACCACTCTACCATCGGCATTCTCATGACGACGGACGGCTCGATCGCGGGCATCCCGCGCGAGGCGTACGAGGAGGCGGAGGCGCGCGCCGTCGCCGAGATCAAGAATATCGGCAAGCCGTTCGTCATTCTGCTCAACTGCAAGGAGCCGTCGGGTGCGGACGCCCTGCGCGCCGCCCTCGAGGAGAAATATCAGTCGCCCGTGCTCGCCGTCAATGCGGAAGCGCTCGACGCGGACGGCATCTGCGACATTCTCCAACGCGTGCTCTACGAATTTCCCGTCCTCTCGGTGGACGTCGACCTCCCCGACTGGATGCGCGTGCTCGACGCCGATTCGCCGCTCATCTCCGAGGTGCTGGCGGGCGTCCGCGCCGTCGCGCCCAAGATATGCAAGATGAGCGACTGCGCCCTGCTCGACACCCTGTTTGCCGAGAGCGCGCGTCTCAAGCCGCCCGTCTCCATGGATATCGACGCGGCGACGGGCAAGGCGCACTGCCGCGTGGAAGCGCAGGAGGGGGCGTTCTTCGAGGTACTCGGCGAGGCGTGCGGCGAAGAGATCAAGGATGATTTCGCGCTCATGAGCTACGTCTGCCGGCTTGCCGAGGCGAAAAAGCTGTATGCGCGGGTGGGGAAGGCGTTTGCCGACGCGCAGGAATACGGCTACGGCATCGTGCCGCCCGAGGCGGGGGAAATGAACCTCGCCGAACCCAAAGTCGTCAAAAAGAGCGGCAGGGTGGGGGTCAATCTCACGGCGGACGCGCCGAGCTATCACATCGTCCGCGTCGACGTGCACGGGGAAGTG
>CANRFD010000043.1 GCA_947629845.1 uncultured Clostridia bacterium | reverse complement strand
CGTCGGAGAGCTCAATTTCATCAAACGCTGCGAGTTCCGGGGGGGTTTCCGCCTGTTGGATGCCGAAAGAAAACTGCTTGCTCCCCGCAAACGTAAACTTGCCCGCGACGGTCGCAATGGCACTGCCCGCATTGACGGCGGAGGAGCGGACTTCGTAGTGCACGCCCTCCGTAAGCACGTTGCCGTCTACCTTGACGACGACCTGCGGCGTGACGATCCCGCCCGTATAGACGTATTCGCCCACGACGGAAATTTGGGCGTTTTCGAGGGAGACGGGGTCGTGCCGAACGCTCTCGCGCAGGACATACACCCCCGACTGCACGTATCTTTCGCCCGTCTCTTCGTCGTAGCCGTTGACTTCGTAATTGTCGTCGGTCACGGGGAACTTGATCGCCCAATCCATGGCGACGCCGCAGTCGTATTTGGCGATATCAACGTCGTAATACCACTCCCACCCCTCCGGTAGGGGGATCTCGCCCAGCCGCGTGACCTCGTAGCCCACGACGATGGGACGGTTGATATCCTTTAACGGCACGTTGGCGGGCTTTTTTGCCTTGGCGATATGGAAGTATGCCCGCGCTTCCCCGATGTAATCGCCGCAGCCCTCGGCGATCGCCATGGCGTTGCCCATCGCGTTTACATTATTTTCATAGCGGAGGGTGTAATCCTTGCCTGCTTCGAGCGTTTTTCCGCCGAGTTCGACCGTGACTTGCGGCCTGATTTCCGACCCCATGTACACAAAATTGCGCTCGGAGAGCGTCATTGCGGCGAATTGCAGATCGTTTGCGGGGAGAGGCTCTTCACGGGCGACGTTCTTTGTATATGCGCGGACATGCGCGCAGTAGCTGCCGTAATTTTTGAGATTGCTCCATGCGCCGTTTTTGTACTCGAAAGTCATGTCGTTGGCGCTTAAATACTCCATGTCCGCCAGAATGCGCGCTTTCGGCTTCCCCTCTCCGCTCTTCGCCTCGACGACGACGGAGAACGACTCGCCGTTTTCGAGGGGAACGGGACGGTCGAGATAGATCGTATGGAACCCTTCCCTCCCGATAAACGCCGTCTGTTCCGCGACGAGCTTGCCGCTCTCGGGATCGTTGGCGGGAGAGAGCGGATTGCCGTAATCGGGCACGAGACCTTGATAGACGGAGATCTTAACGGTGACGTCCTCCCCTCCCACGCCGATGTTGACGGCGTTGAGCTCTTCATAGTACTCGCTCGTGCCGCCCTGTGCGCAATAGACGGCGGCGACTTTGACGGTTTCGTTCTCGCCGTAGACCGACCGCGAACCGCGCGCGAGCGTGCCGTTGTAGAAATATTGGTTGTCGAAGGCGTCGGCCGTCGTGTAGTCGAACGCCCAGATATCGTAAATATTCGAATCGTAGGAGAGGTAAAAATAGCCGTCCTCGTGGGTGGCGTACTGCCCCCAACTGTTCTTGACGATCCAGCCGCCGTCGCTTCCGGAGGCCGTAGGTTTGAATTTGGAGGCCGGGATGGTATCGTCCCAGCCGATGATGGCGCAGGCGTGCGGGTTGCGCTCGGACTGCCCCGTATTGTTGAAGTAGCCGTCGATATCGTAGTAGCCGTTGGAATATGTATGGATGGGGAAGGAGAACGCCGCGGCGCCGTATTCGGCAACGAGCAGCTTGACGTTTTCCACCGAATAATCGACTGTTACCATGTTCTCAAGTTTATAGGCGAGCGGGTAATCGGCCTTGACGGCGGAATTGTCGTCGTTGCCGTAGAATTGCGCGGTCGGCCCCATCCATTGCAGCATGGCCTTGCCTGCGACTTCGGTATAGCCGCCCTTGTTCCAGGAACCGTTGCCCGGTATGACGTCGTCGTCGATGAGATGGAAGGCATCTCCGTACGGATTGTGCGCACGGTAGGCAAGCGTGCGTTCCTCGAGGTCGAGGAGCGGCTGCAGGGCGTGACCGACACCTTCGCGCAAGATCGAGGTCTCGGAGGCGGCGATCGTTGCAAATGCCCAGCAGAGGTTATAGGCGCCCTGATTTTTGACGGTGGTGACGATGCCGTAATCGCGCCCGCTGTACTGCGGGAGCTCGGCGATGACGGCAGGATCGGTGTTGCGCAGGTCGGCAACGCTTTTTTGGCCGAAGTAGCTCTTTGCCTCCGCCCTGTTTTGCGGCATGAAAAGGAGGCTCGTTCCCACCGCGGCACATAGGACGAATAAGATCGCAAGCATGAAAATGAAAAATTTCTTCCTTACGCGGGGCATGCGGCGCCTCCTTTTGTCGGTTTCAATGCTATTATACTATATAAATTTGCTTTTGACAATTCTTTTTTGGGAAATTCGGGGGAATGGAGGACGGGGGGCAAAAAACGGGCGGGGGCAGGTGTCATTTCGAGCGGAGCGAAGCGGAGTCGAGAAATCTCAAAATAAGGTAGAGATGTCTCGACGGAGCTCGACATGACATTTTGTGTGGGTGGAGCGGGTAACAAGGGCGTACCCCCACCCCTACCCCTCCCCCTTACGCAGGGGGAGGGCAAGAAAACGGGCGAGGCGGAGCGGGTGATTGGAGGGATTATAATAAATAAGGACATCCTTCGACACGCCGCCGACCGCGGGTGCGGTCGGCGGCGGCTACTTCGCCCCTTATGGGGCTCGTGCCGCGCTTAGTAGGCGAATAGTGCGCGCGGGGCAGGATGACGTGATTTTGTAGCCCCACCCCCCTACCCCCCTCCCGAGGAGGGGGCAAAAGGCAGGACGCGGGGACGAGAGGCGGGGCGGGTAATTGGGGAAGATTCACTCGGGCTACGCCCTCGGAATGAGGGCACCCTGCCGCAAGAAGGAAAACGTAAGAACCATTCCGCAAAGGGAATGGCTCTTACGAAGATTTATGGAGATTGTGTATGGTCGGTTTTGGGGGGATCGGGGGCGCGTTTGCAGCCCGCGCATGCCGAACAGTTTCCGCCGCAGTCGCAGCAAGACCCCTTTCCGCGCTTTTTGCGGATGAAGGACGTCACCGCCACGGCAACGACGAAGCCCGCCGCCGCGATGATAAGAAGGATCTCCCACCAGCTCATTGCCCGTTCCCCTCCTTATCCTCGGAGACGGCCGCCTCCGCGAGGACTTCCGCCTGCACGGCGGGTTCCGTCTTGACGGGGTGTTTCTTGTTCCAGAACACGACGCCCGTCACTGCCGCCGCCGCGACGGCGAGGATGGGGAAGAGCGTCCACCACCAGCTGCCGACGAGGTAGAACACCGTGCCGGCGATGTACGACGTTGCAAGCCAGAACAGGAGCGTCCAGCGGAACTTGCCCTTGGGGAGCTCCGCACGCGCCGTGGCGCATGCCGCGAAGCAGGGAATGGTGGCGACGTTGAAGATGATGAAGGAGAGCAGCGCGGGGATGGTGACGCCCGTGGCCTGTATCATGGTCATGACGTCTGCCGCGCCCTCCGCAAGGCCGTCTACCGGGACGCCGGCGGGCAGGGCGGGAAGCACCGCCGCAAGCGTCCCGAACATGCCGATGACGTTCTCCTTGGCGACGAGCCCGTTGATGACGGCGACCGCGAATACCCAACCCCATTCGCTGCCGAGCTGCGAGCCGAAGCCGAGCGGGGTGAAGATGGGCTGGATGAGCTTTCCCAGCGAGCCGAGAATGCTTTCCCCCACATGGAGATTGACGAGTTCGCCGTCTACCTCCTCGAGCAGGAAGTTCCACCCCCATCCGAAGGAGGACAGGAACCAGATGACGATGGTCGAGGCGAAGATGATGGTGAACGCCTTCTTTACGAAGTGCTTTGTCTTATCCCACAGGTGGATCATGAGCCCCTTGAAGAGAGGCAGGTGATATGCGGGGAGCTCCATGATGAACGGGGGTGTTTCGCCGCGCATCGAGGTGTTGCGCATGAGCAGCACGCTGATGATGGCGAGCACCACGCCGGCGACGTACATCGAATAGGTGATGAGATCGGTGTAGCCGACGTTGAACCACGTTGCGATGCCCGCCGCCACGGCGAGGATGATGGGCGCCTTTGCGCCGCATGCGAACATGGGAATAGCGCGGATGGTGGCCGTTCTCTCCTTGTCGTCGGCGAGCGTACGGGTGTTGATCGCCGCGGGCAGCATGCAGCCGAAGCCCATGATCATGGGCATGAACGCCCTGCCCGAGAGCCCGAATTTGCGGAAGATGCGATCCATGATGAAGGCGACGCGCGCCATGTAGCCGCTGTCCTCCAAGATGGAGAAGAACAGGAACAAAACGAGGATCTGCGGCAGGAAGCCGAGCACGGCGGAGAGTCCGCCCCAGACGCCGTCGCCGAGGAAGCTGCCGACCCACAGCGGCGCGTTCGCCGTGATGAGCCCGATGAGTTCGCCCACCCAATCGAGCAGCCACGACCAAATGTTGGTGACGATGACGCCCGGGGAGAACAGTGCGCCGTCGTAGAAGCAGGCGAGCAGCGTGACGCCGGGGTTCTCCATGTCGTAGCCGAGCGCCTCGAGCGTGGGAAGGCCGCTTCCGCCGAGGGACGCCCAGCCGTTCATGAACAGGAAGTCCTCGGAAAACGTCAGGTGGAAGATGGCGAAGAGGATGACGAGGAAGATGGGAATGCCCAGCCACTTGTTGGTGAGTATCTTATCCGCCCTGTCGCTCTTTGTGAGCTTTTCCTTGTTCCGCCGCTTGTATGCCGTGGAATAGTTTGCCGAAATGTACTTGTAGCGCGCGTCGGCGACGACGGCCTCGAGGTCGTTCCCGAAGGTGTCGTCCTTGAACGTCGCCTTGAACTCGTCGACCATCGCGACGAGCTCGGGGTGCATCTTCACCTCGATCTCGTCCATCTCGGCGAGCTTGACGGCGTGGAAGAGCGGCGCTTCCACCTTGGCGCCCTTTAAGGCGATGTTCACGTCGCGGACAAGGTGGGCAAGGGGCGAATCGTGCAGCACCGTTGTGCCCTCCCGCTTCACCTTGGAGACGGAGATCGCCCCGTCCATGAGCTCCTTGATGCCCGTGCCGCGCAGGGCGGAGATGGCGACGACGGGGAGACCGATCTTTTGCTCCAACTCCTTGGCGTCGATCTCGTCGCCGATCTTTTCGACGGCGTCCATCATGTTGAGCGCGATGATCATGGGGACGTCGATCTCCATGAGCTGCGTCGTAAGGTACAGGTTGCGCTCGAGGTTGGTCGCGTCGACGATGTTGATGACGCAGTCGGGCTTTTCATCGAGGATGAAGTTGCGCGAGATGACTTCCTCGGGCGTGTAGGGAGAGAGCGAATAGATGCCGGGGAGATCGACGATCTTCACGGGCTCTTCGCCCCGCTTGTAGGTGCCCTCCCGCTTCTCCACGGTGACGCCCGGCCAGTTGCCGACGTATGCCGTGGAACCCGTGAGAAGGTTGTAGAGCGTGGTCTTGCCGCAGTTGGGGTTGCCCGCCAAGGCGAAATTCTTCATTCCTTCACCTCCAGCGTGACAAGCTGCGCCTCGCTTTTGCGGAGCGTGAGTTCATAGCCGCGGATGGTCACCTCGATGGGATCGCCGAGCGGCGCCCGCTTGCGAAGCATCACCTCCGCGCCCGGGGTGACCCCCATGTCGAAGAGGCGGCGTCTCATCTTTCCTTCGCCGGAGACGGCTTTGATGACGCCCCTCTCGCCGACGGAAAATCCGTCGAGTGTCTTGGTCGTTGCCATATGGAAATTCTGTCCTCCTGTGGCAGAACGGCTCGGAGGCGCGTCTGCCTTGTCTGCGATTGTTTGCTGCGAGTTCAACCTACATAGATGTGTGCGGCGACGTTTTTATCGAGGGCAAGCCTGCCCTCCTTGATGCGGCACACGGTGCTCCCCCCGCTCGAGGAGAGAACGGTGATCGTTCCCTGCACTAAAACCCCCAAGTTGGAGAGGTGCTTCTTGGTCTTTTCATCGGCGACGATCTTGACGATGGTCACTTCCCTGCCGATGGGCGCAAGTACTAACGGCATAAATCTCCTTTTTCGGTTCGCCTTTGCGAACTCCATCTCCGTAAAAACAGTTCGCATTTGCGAACTTCATGGGTATTTTAACAGAACGAGCCGCCTTTGTCAACTGTTTGCACGGGGTTTTTTCAAAAAAAGTTCGCAGAGGCGAACTTTTTTTACGGCGCCCCTTGCCTTCCGCATTTCCGCCGCCCGACGCCCGCGGCGCTTTGGGCGCTTGCGCGGGCATGCGCGCGCCATGCGTATATAAAGTATGAAAAAACATCGATAAATTTTCACGCGCAGCCTTGACTTCGCCATTCAAATGCAATATAATAGTTGCGGCGGTCGGGGCGGTTTTGCCCTTTGCCGCGCTCTCATACAGAAAAACATTATTATGGAGGTTTTTGATGACAAAGATGACGATTGACGGCAACACCGCCGCCTCGCACGTCGCTTACGCATTCAGTGAAGTGGCTGCGATCTACCCCATCACCCCCTCCTCGCCGATGGCAGAATCGGCCGACGAGTGGGCGACGCAGGGCAGAGTGAACATGTGGGGACAGAAACTCCGCATCACCGAGATGCAATCGGAGGGCGGCGCCGCCGGCGCCGTGCACGGCTCCCTCGCCGCGGGCGCGCTGACAACGACGTACACCGCCTCGCAGGGGCTCCTTCTCATGATCCCCAACATGTACAAAATTTCGGGCGAGCTCTTGCCCATGGTCATGCACGTTTCCGCGCGTGCCCTTGCGGCGCACTCCCTGAACATCTTCGGCGACCACGCCGACGTCATGGCGTGCCGTCAGACCGGGTTTGCCATGATCGCCTCCTGCTCCGTACAGGAAGTTATGGATCTCGCCACCGTCGCGCACCTCTCGACGCTGCGCGCGCGTGTGCCCTTCCTCTCCTTCTTTGACGGCTTCCGTACCTCGCACGAGGTGAGCAAGATCGACGTTATCGATTATGCCGAGATGAAGGCCATCTTCGACAAGAAGGGGCTCGCCAAGGACGTTGCGGAGTTCAAAGCCCGCGCGCTCAACCCCGAGCACCCTGTCCAGCGCGGCACCGCACAGAACGGCGACACCTACTTCCAGAACAGGGAGACGGCGAACAGCTACTATGCCGCTACCCCCGCCATCGTGCAGGAGATGATGGATGAAGTTTCCGCGCTCACCGGCAGAAGCTATCACCTCTTCGACTACGTCGGCGCACCCGACGCAAAGCAGGTCATCGTGATCATGGGCTCCGGCGCGGAGACCGTGGAAGAGTCCATCAACAAGCTCAACGCCAAGGGCAAGAAATACGGCCTCATCAAGGTCCGCCTCTATCGTCCCTTCGTTGCCGACGCCTTCGTCGCGGCCATTCCCAAGACCTGCAAGCGCATCGCCGTTTTGGACAGGACGAAGGAACCCGGCTCCCTCGGCGAACCCCTCTACCTCGACGTGTGCACGGCGCTCCTCGAAAAGGGCGTGAAGAACATTCAGGTATACGGCGGCAGGTACGGCCTCGGCTCCAAGGAGTTCAATCCCTCCATGGTGCTCTCCGTCTATAAGAACCTCGAAGCCAAGGAACCCAAGAACCACTTCACGGTCGGCATCTACGAGGATGTGACGAACAGCTCGCTCGACTTCTCCGAGAAGTTCGACGCGGCGCCCGCCGGCTCCACCTCCGCGAAGTTCTACGGCCTCGGCTCGGACGGCACGGTCGGCGCGAACAAGAACTCCATCAAGATCATCGGCGACCACACCGATATGTATGCGCAGGCCTACTTCTTCTATGACTCCAAGAAGTCGGGCGGCATCACCGTTTCCCACCTCCGCTTCGGCAAGACGCCCATCCAGAGCGAATATCTCATCGACGCGGCCGACTTCATCGCCTGCCATAACCCCTCCTACGTCATCCGCTATGACATGACGAGCGATTTGAAGAAGGGCGGCAGCTTCCTTTTGAACTGCCCGTGGACGACGCTGAAGGAGCTCGAAAAGAACCTGCCCGCCAAGATGAAGAACGCCCTTGCCCAGAAGAAGGCGAAGCTGTACGTCATCGACGCCATCAAGATCGCCCGCAAGCTCGGGCTCGGCGGCAGGACGAACACCATTCTGCAATCGGCATTCTTCCTCATCAACGAGCAGATCATGCCGTACACCGACGCCGTCGAGTACATGAAGAAGATGGCATATAAGTCCTTTGCCCGCAAGGGTGACGCCATCGTCCAGATGAACTACAACGCCATCGACAGCGCCAAGGCCAATTTGAAGCAGATCCGCATCCCCACTTCGTGGAAAACCACGACGGAGGGCGCGGAGATGGTGAAGCTCGCGGACAACGAGTACTTCAAGAGCGTTATCGCTCCCATCCTTGCGCTCGAGGGCGACAAGCTCCCCTCCTCGGCGTTCAATGCGGACGGTTCCGTTCCCACCGGTACGACGAAGTACGAGAAGCGCGGCGTGGCCGTTATGGTGCCCAAGTGGGTGAAGGAAAACTGTGTGCAGTGCAACCAGTGCTCCTTCGTGTGCCCGCACGCGTGCATCCGCCCCGCCCTCGTTGCGGCGGGCAGCGAGAAGCCCGAAGCGTTCGATACCAAACCCGCGACGGGCATCCCCGGCTACGAGTTCCGCATGCAGGTCTCCCCGCTCGACTGCATGGGCTGCGGCGTCTGCGCCGACATCTGCCCCGGCATGAAGGGCAACAAGGCGCTCGTCATGGTGCCGTTTGCCGAGATCGAGGAAGCCGAGGCCAAGAATTGGAACTATGCCGTCGATTTGCCCGAAGTCGACCTCTCGCAGGTCAAGATGGCCGACGTCAAGAAGAGCCAGTTCACGCCTTCCCTCTTCGAGTTCTCCGGCGCCTGCGCAGGCTGCGGCGAAACGCCCTATGTGAAGGTCGTCACCCAGCTGTTCGGCGACAGAATGATCGTTGCGAATGCGACGGGATGCTCGTCGATCTACGGCGGCTCCTCCCCCACTTGCCCCTACACGACGAACAAGCAGGGCAAGGGCCCCGCTTGGGCGAACTCCCTCTTCGAGGACAACGCCGAATACGGCTACGGTATGCACCTTGCCTACAAGGCGCGCCGTGCGGCGCTCGCCGAGAAGGTGACCAGGCTCGCCGCGATGTGGGCGGAATATCCCGAATGCGTGAAGCCGCTCACCGACTGGACGGAAGCGATGGACGAAGCGGAAGCGAGCAAGACGGCGGCTGCCGCCCTCGTTGCCGAACTTGAAAGCTGCCGCAAGGAGTGCGAAGGCGAAGAACTCGCCCTCGTCGACGAGATCCTTGCCGACAAAGATTGCCTCGTCAAGCCGTCCTTCTGGATCATCGGCGGCGACGGCTGGGCATACGACATCGGCTACGGCGGGCTCGACCATGTGCTCGCTTCGGGCGAGGACGTCAACGTGCTCGTTCTCGATACCGAGGTGTACTCCAACACGGGCGGCCAGGCTTCCAAATCCACCCCCATCGGCGCAGTTGCGAAGTTCGCTTCCTCCGGTAAGCGCGTGAAGAAGAAGGACCTCGGCATGATCGCGGCAAGCTACGGCTATGTGTACGTCGCGCAGGTCGCCATGGGCGCCGACAAGGGTCAGCTCGTGAAGGCACTCAAGGAAGCGGAAGCGTACAAGGGACCTTCGCTCATCATCGCCTACGCGCCCTGCATCAACCACGGCATCAACATGACGAAGTCGCAGCAGGAGGAAAAGAACGCGGTGGATTGCGGCTATTGGCAGCTCTATCGCTACAATCCCACGCTCGCCGCGCAGGGTCAGAACCCGTTCTCCCTCGACAGCAAGGATCCCACGGGCGACTACCAGGCGTTCATCCTCGGCGAAACGCGCTATGCTTCCCTGAAAAAGACGCAGCCCGCAGTCGCCGAAGAACTCTTCAAAAAGACGGAAGAGAGCTCCAAGGAGCGCCTCGCCGGCTACAAGAAGATGGCAGGCAAAGAATAAAAAAGCGACACGGGAAACGGCTCTTCGGAGCCGTTTCTTTTTTGCAATTTTGCGGCTATGTATCCGAAAAAACCGCCCCCTGCCCGTGCGTTCGCCATAAAAATGGGCATAGCTATTGACAACGGCGGGTTTTTGTGTTATACTGCCGACAAAAACAAGGGAGGAAGCTGTATGCAATACATGCTCTTGAGCATCTTTGATGACTGGGCGGAATCGCTGAACGTGGGCATCGCTTT
>CANRFD010000042.1 GCA_947629845.1 uncultured Clostridia bacterium | reverse complement strand
CTTCTTGGCGATGTCGGCGCCGAGCTGGATGTGCGTGCCCTCCTGCTCGTGGTCGACGGCCTTGCCGATATCGTGCAAAAGGCCTGCGCGCTTGGCGAAGTTGACGTCCAGCCCCAGCTCCTGTGCCATGAGACCGGCGAGCTGGGAGACCTCGATGGAGTGACGGTAGACGTTCTGGCCGTAGCTGGTGCGGAATTTGAGCCTGCCGATGAGCTTGATGAGTTCGGGATGCAGGTTGTAGACGTTGGTCTCGAACATGGCGTTCTCGCCGGCCTTCTTGATCTCCTGATCGAGCTCCTTTTGCACCTTTTCCACCGTCTCCTCGATGCGGGCGGGGTGGATGCGGCCGTCCGAGATGAGCCTTTCGAGGGTAATGCGGGCGACTTCCCTTCTCACGGGGTCGAAGCCCGAGAGGATGACGACTTCGGGCGTGTCGTCGATGACGAGCTCGATGCCCGTCGCGTTCTCGATGGCGCGGATGTTCCTGCCCTCTCTGCCGATGATGCGGGCCTTCATGTCGTCATTGGGAAGGGGCACGACGGAGACCGTGGACTCCGACGCCTGATCGGCGGCGCAGCGCTGGATGGCGAGCGTGATGATGCTCTTCGCGTTGAAGTCTGCCTCTTCCTTGGCCTGCTGTTCGAGGTTGCGCACCTCGATGGCGAGATCGCGGCGCGTTTCGTCCAAAATTTCCTCGGTGAGCTGCTTTTTCGCCTCCTCCTTGGTGAGCTGGGCGACGCGCTCGAGCTCCTGCACCATGAGTTCGTGCTGGTGAGAGAGGAGCTCCTGCGTCTTTTGCACTTCTTCGAGCTTCTTCTGCACCTCTTCGTTCTTTTGGTTGGCGTTGTTGAGCCGCGCGTCGAGCGATTGCTCCTTGCGGGACAGCTCCGCCTCCTTCTTTTCGAGAAGATCGGACTGGCGGTTGAGACGGCTTTCCACGCGCTGCTGTTCGGCGCGCTTTTCCTTCATCTCCTGCTCAAATTCGCTTCTTCTCTTGAAATCCTGCTCCTTCGATTCTGCATTCGCTTCCCGCTTTAACTGCTTACACTCCGCTTCCGCGTTCTTCAGCATTTCCTCGACGCGTTTTTCCGTTTCGTCGAGTTTTTTTGCGGACTTTTGTTTGGAAATCTTTTTCAGAACCAACCACGTCGCAACACCTGCGAGCGCGGCGCCCACGACAAGGGCAACGACAATGAGCCCGGCTGCGAGACCGGATTCCATCGCAAGGAGCAGGCCTGCCATGTTGTTCATAACAAACCTCCTCTGAAATTTTTTTGACGTATATCCCCACACCGCCCTTGCGGGCAGAATTAGGCATTGTCCGATTGCATTATACAATAATTTAGAGGGAATGTCAAACACTTGACGATAGGGTTGCGAAATTTCCCGTAAGAATTTTGGGACGGCGATCGGGGAAGATTCACTCGGCTCCTTCGGAGCCTCGGAATGAGGAGGACGAGCGGGGCAACATGAACTTATTATAATGCGGACATCCTTCGACACGCCGCAAGGGCAGCGGCGGCTCAGGATGACGTGATTGTGCGGCGGGAGGCTGTCATTTCGACCAAACCGCATAAGCGGCGCACGAGCCGTAGGCGCAGTAGCGGAGCGAAGCGGTATTCTTGTCATTTCGACCAAGCCGCGTAAGCGGCGCGTGGAGAAATCTCAAAATAAGGTAGAGATGTCTCCACTTCGGCTACGCCTTCGGTCGACATGACAAATTTATGGCGGGACGGTATAATGCGGACATGTTTCGACTACGCTACGCCCCGCTCAACATGACGTGATTTGTGTAGCGGGACGACGGATAAGGGAAGATTCTCTCGGCTCCTGCGGAGCCTCGGAATGAAGAGGATGGGCGGAACCCCACCCCCGTCTCAAAGAGACACCCCCTCCCATGGAGGGGGCAGTCTTTCGGAGTACGGAGCACTTGGCTCCCCCGTTTGGGGGAGCTGTCACGCAGTGACTGAAGGGGTTTCGCGCGAGAACCCCTATCCCCCGCTGCGCGGGTACTTCAGCGCAAGGCACGCCTGCGGCGCCCCAAAAGGGGGAAGCAAGAATGCAAAAAATGAAGTGCGGCGGGAGACCGACGCACTCTATGTTTGTGATGGATTTTTTCTTGTGTTTGTGATAGATTTTTCCTTATTTTGTGGTGAGTTTTTCTGTGCGGCGGGTTTACAACGGTATGGCCGTTCTTTCAGCCGCCGACATGGCATATTTCGTCCTATTTGAAGATCTCTTCGCCGTTGGTCTCGATGACCTTTTTGTAGAACCATGCGCTCTTTTTGGGGGTACGTTCCAACGTTTCTGGGTCGAAGTGCACGATGCCGAACTTCTTGGAGAAGCCCTCCACCCATTCGTAATTGTCATAAAACGTCCAATAGAAGTAGCCCTCGACGGGGATCTCCTGCGCGGCGCGGTGCAGTTCGCGCAGGTAGCGCTTCAAAAAGTCGATGCGGCTGTCGTCGTTGATCTCGCCGTTGAGATCCTTCCACTCGGCGAGGGCGACGCCGTCCTCGGTGTACACGATGGGCAGGCCGTAGCGTTCGTAGACGAATTTGGGGCCGTAGTACATGCACTGCGGCAGGACGTCCCACCGCATGTCCGTCTTGGGGACGGCGGCAGAGGGCACAACGCGGACGGGCTTGCCGTCCCGTTCCGCCGTGAGATTGCCCGAATATGTATTGAGCCCGCAGAAATCCAGCTTGCTCTTGATGATCTTCATGTCCTCCGCGGGGGGGACGAAGCCGTTTTCCGCAAACCATGCGAGGTAATCGGCGGGATATTCCCCCTTGATGAGCGGGTCGAGCCAGAGCGCGGTGCCGCCGAAGTCGTGATGGCAGGCGAAGGTCTCGCGGCGGGCGATCTCCACGTCGCGTTCGCTCGCGGGGATGTTCGGCCAATAGGCCTGCGCGGTGCCGATTTTGACGGGATGGGGGCAGGTTTTGCGGATGATCTTCTCCGCTCTGCCGCAGGCGAGGAGCACGTTGTGGGCGACCTGCGCCACGTCTCCCACCGGGAGCTTCAAAAAGGGAGCGTGCCCCGCCGAGAAGTGCCCGAGGCCCACGAAGCACTCGGGTTCGTTGATGAGAATAAAGTGCGTAACGTAGCCGCCGAAGAGTTCGGCGCAGATTTTGGCGTAATTTTCGAACCAGACGGGGCTCTCGGGGTTGAGCCAGCCGCCCCGCTTGTAGAGGGCGTAGGGATAATCCCAGTGGAACAGCGTCACCCACGGCTCGATGCCCGCCTTCTTCAGTTCCTCGAAGAGATCGAGGTAGAACTTTTTGCCCGCTTCGCTCACCCTGCCCGTGCCCTCGGGAATGAGACGCGACCAGTTGACCGACATGCGGTACGCCTTGATGCCGAGCTCCTTCATGAGCGCGACGTCCTCCTTCCACTTGTGGTAGTGGTCGCACCCGATGTGACCCTTGTGACCCTCGAACACGCGGCCCGGGGTCGCCGAGGCGACGTCCCATACGCTCAAGCCCTTGTCGGCTTCGTAGGTGCCGCCCTCGATCTGATAGGACGCCGTGGCGACGCCCCATGCAAAATTTTTGATGAATGACATTGTCTTTCCCTCCCAACGCATTTGGTTTTTGTGTTGTTTGCGCCCCGCGGACGGGACGCGGCCATGCGCACCCGCACGGCTTTTTCGCGCCCCATTATACAGGAAACCGCGGAAAAAGTAAATAGCAGGGCGAAAAATTTTGCAAATCGGGATTTTAGTCAAAGGGTATCAGGACATGTTAAAACGGAACAAGCGGAGTTTGGGGGGAAGATCTCCTACGTTTCTGCGGAACGTCGGGACGAGGGCGTCCTTTGACACGCCGCCGACCGCGGATGCGGTCGGCGGCTCATTATGACGGGATTTTGCGGCGATGCGCAATTCAGGGCGTACCCCCACCCCTACCCCTCCCCCTTACGCAGGGGGAGGGCAAGACGGGGCGCGGGGCTGTGAGAGCGGGGTCAGAGTTTTTCGGCTTGGTCGACCCAGAGGGCGGCGGAGGCGTCGGACGGCATGCGCAGGTCGGCGCGCGGCGAGAGCGACACCGAGCCCACCTTCACGCCGTCGGGCACGCAGTTGCGCTTGAATTGCTGGGCAAAGAAGCGGCGGTAGAACACGACGAGCCACTTTTTGATGGTCGCGCGGTCGTATTTCCCCGCAAAGGCACGCTCGGCAAGGCAGAGCGTCTTGGCGGGGCCGTCGCCGCGGCGCAGCATGTGATAGATATAGAAGTCGTGCAGCTCGTAGGGGCCGACGATATCCTCCGTCTTTTGGGCGATGTTGCCCGCCTCGTCGGGCGGGAGCAGCTCGGGGGAGATCTCGGTGCCGAGGACGCCCTTTAACACCACTTCCACCCTGCCGCCGAGGCGTTCGGCCTCCGCGAGGACGAGGTACTTCACGAGCGTCTTGGGCACCGACGCGTTGACGGCGTACATCGACATGTGGTCGCCGTTGTAGGTGCACCAGCCGAGGGCGAGTTCGGAGAGGTCGCCCGTGCCGATGACGAGGCCGCCCAAGTCGCCCGCCAAGTTCATGAGCACCATGGTGCGGTAGCGTGCCTGCGCGTTTTCGTACGTTGTGTTCATCTCCTCGGGGTCGTGGCCGATGTCCTTGAAGTGCTTCAGGACGGTCTGCGAGATGCCGATCTGCTTGGGCGTGATGCCCAGCGCCTGCATGAGCGCGGTGGCGTTGTTCTTGGTTTTGAGACTGGTGCCGAAACCGGGCATGGAGACGGCGATGATGTCCTCGCGGGATTTGCCGAGCAGGTCGAACGCGCGGCAGATGACGAGGAGGGCAAGGGTGGAATCCAGCCCGCCCGAGACGCCGATGACGGCCGTGCGCGCATGGATGTGCGCGATGCGGCGGGCGAGCCCGTGCGCCTGCACGTCGAGGATGAGTTCTGCGCGCTCCTTCCTCTCCCCCTCCCCCGCGGGAACGAAGGGCATGGGGTCGACTTTGCGGACGGTGAGTTCGCCGTCGGTGACGAAGGAGACGTCGAGCCAATCACTGTTTTCGGCGGCGCGGAAGGTGTTGAGCTTTCTGCGCTCCGAGAGGAGGAAGCCGACGTCGATCTCCGCCTCGCAGACGCCCTGTGCAAAGGGAGCCGTTTCGGCGAGGCAGGAGCCGTTTTCATAGATGATATTGTTGCCGGCGAACACCATGTCGGACGTGGATTCGCCCATGCCGGCGTCGCAATAGACGTAGCCGCAGATGTTTTTGCCCGACTGTGCAGCGAGGAGCTTGTGGCGGTACTCGCGCTTGCCCACCGTCTCGTCGGAGGCGGAGAGGTTGACGATGATCGCCGCGCCCTTGGCGGCAAGCCGCACCGAGGGGGGCTCGGGCGCCCAGACGTCCTCGCAGATCTCGCAGCCGACGGCGATCTCGGGATGCGCCTCGTCGCGGAAGATGAGTTCGGCGGAAAAGTAGGCGCCGTCGTCCTCCTCGCTGCCGAGGCGGTGCCACGACGTCCCCTCGGGCGCGGGCGCGAAGTAGCGCGCTTCGTAGAACTCGTTATAGTTGGGGAGGTAGGTCTTGGGGACGAAGCCCTTGACCTCGCCGCCCGAGACGCCCGCGGCGCAGTTGTAGATCTTCCCCTCGTGCGCAAGGGGCAGGCCGACAAAGACGAGCATCTTTTTGCCCGCCGTCGCCGCCGCGACCTTCTTTAGGGCGGCAAGACAGCCCTCGAGGAGGGTCTGCTGCAAAAAGAGGTCGCCGCAGGTGTAGCCCGAAAGGCTGAGCTCGGGAAAGACCAGAAGTTCAGTCCCCTTTGCCGCCTGCTCCTCGATGATCCCGACGATCTTGGTTGCGTTGTAGGCGGGATCGGCGACCTTGAGATCGGGGCTCGCCGCCGCCGCTTTGATGAATTGATATTTCATAATTTGAATTTTCCCCTATCGGTGTGACTCTATGGACGACGCCTGAAAAAATCAGTCCTCCGCCCCGGCGACGGAATCGACGGGCGCGCCCTTGGCTGCCGCCCTGATCTTGGCGATCATCTCCTCCATCTGTTCGGGATTATCTTTCAGATACTGGCGGAGACGCTCCCTGCCGTTGGCGATGCGGTTGTCCTCGTAGCTGTACCACGCGCCGCTCTTTTTGATGACGTCGTACTGCACGCCGAGGTCGATGACGCAGCCCTCCTGCGAGATGCCCTCGCCGTACATGACGTCAAATTCCGCCTGACGGAAGGGAGGCGCGAGCTTGTTTTTGACCACCTTGGCGCGGGTGCGGTTGCCCGTGGCGCCGCCCGCCTCCTTCAAAATATCCACCTTTCTGATGTCCACGCGGATGGAGGCGTAGAATTTGAGCGCCTTGCCGCCCGGCGTCACCTCGGGGTTGCCGAACATGACCCCCACCTTCTCGCGGAGCTGGTTGATAAAGACGACGCACGTCTTGCTCTTGTTGACGATGGCGGTGAGTTTGCGGAGCGCCTGCGACATCAGTCTTGCCTGCAGGCCGACGTGGCTATCCCCCATGTCCCCCTCGATCTCCGCCTTGGGCGTGAGCGCGGCGACGGAGTCGACGACGATGATGTCTACCGCCGAGGAACGCACGAGCGCATCGACGATGTCGAGCGCCTGTTCGCCCGTATCGGGCTGGGAGACGTAGAGTTCGTCCAGATTGACGCCGAGGTGCTTGGCGTAGACGGGGTCGAGGGCGTGTTCGGCGTCGACAAACGCCGCGATGCCGCCCGCCTTCTGCGCCTCCGCAACGGCGTGCAGGGCGACCGTCGTCTTGCCCGAGGACTCGGGGCCGTAAATTTCGATCATCCTCCCGCGGGGGAAGCCGCCGATGCCGAGCGCCAAATCGAGCGCAAGGCAGCCCGTGGGGATGACTTCGATGTCGGTATTGCCCGCATTTTCACCCAACTTCATGATGGCGCCCTTGCCGTACGACTTCTCGATCTGTGCGAGCACGGCGTCGAGCGCTTTCAACTTTTCTTCGTTCATGTATGTTCTCCTTATTGATTTTTTGCCTGTTTACAGCGTATCGGGGAGCTGAAATTGCGAGATCTCCTTCAACGCATGGAAGAGGGCGAGGTTGATCGCCGTCTCCGTGACGGTCTGCCTGTCGCCCGAGAGCCTGTGGCAGAACACGCGTACCTGCTCCTTTCTGCCCACGGCGATATAGCACAGCCCCGGGGGCGTGGCGCCGTCCGTCTCCGGCCCCGCGAAGCCCGTCGTCGAGATGGACACGGTGCAGTTCCCCTGCACGATGAGCCCCGCCGCCATCTCGTAGGCGACTTCGTTGGAGACGGCGCCCTTGTTTTTGAGCGTAAATTCCGAGACGCCGAGGCGGGCGATCTTGGAGGCGCTGTCGTACGTGTTCATGCCCTCGTAGAATACCTTGCTCGCGCCCGGCACCTGCACGACGGCGCGCCCGACGCCGCCGCCCGTAAAACTTTCCGCCGTGGCGAGCTTCAGGCGGTGCAATTTGAGCGCCTCCACCAGCCGCTCGGCGGGCGTAAGGTCGGCCATGGCATAGACGTAGGGCGAGAGCCCCGCCGCAAGCACGCGGACGACTTCATCCGCCGTCATCTTGGGGGTGGCTTCGTCGTAGATGACCTCGATTTTCCCGCAGCCGTACTTGCTGCTCGCGTGGACGGCGAGCTTGCCCTGCGCGATCTCCTCCGCCTGAGAGAGCACCTCCGCAAGTTTTTCGGCGGGCGCCCCCACCGTGCGCAGAACGACGCGAAGGTAGGAATTTTTGCGGCGGGCGTTGACGAGCGGGACGATCTCCTTTTCCACGATCTCCCTGCCCCGTTCGCCCGCGGGGAGCACGGCGGCAAGGCAGCGCTCCGCCGCAAGGGTGTATTCGCCGTCGAAGGGCTTTCCGCACACGGAGGAGAGGGCGTCGCGGGCGGCGGAGAGAAGCGCCCCGTCGCAGATGACGAACAGCCCGTCGCTGTCGCTCTCCATGCGGGCGAGGGCGGCAGTCACCGCCTCCGGCGCGTCGTACGGCAAAATGACGGTTTCGCCGAGGAAGATCCCCCCGGCGAGGAGGGCGTCCGTCACGGCGGGAAATTCCACCGCGAGGACGGGATTTTTGTTGTCGCAGAGAATGAGCGCGGAGAATTTCACGATTGTGTCTCTCCTTTCTCCCCTTTCTCCTCTTTTAGAACGCTCCTGTTCTTCACGATGTAGCGTACGCCCGAGATGACGGTGGCGACGGCGGAGAGCGCAAAGAGGAGGTTGCCCGCGGCGGCAAAACCGCTGCCGACCGCCTCGCCGAGGAAGGGCATGACGGTGAGAAGCAGGGCGATGGAGACGTCCTGCAGCACCGTTTTGATCTTGCCGAGCTTATCGGCGGCGAGCACGATGCCGCGCTCCACCGCGAGGAGACGGAAGCCGCTGACGATGAGCTCCCGCCCCAAAATGACGGCGACGCAGACGCCCGCAAAGATGGTTCCCCAGCCCGCGAAGAAGGAGGCCTCGAACACGGCGGGGCGGGTGAGCATCAGGATGAACGCCGTGGAGACGAGCACCTTATCGGCGATGGGATCCAAAAACTTGCCCATGTTGGTGACGAGGTTGTACTTGCGGGCGATGTGGCCGTCGAGAAAATCGGTGAACGCCGCAAGGGCGAACACGGCGGCGGCGACGATCTCGTGATAGGGAAATACGACGTAAAAGAATACGACGAAGAGCGGGATCATGAAAATTCGCGTGAGTGTGATCTTGTTGGGTAAATTCATTTATTCCTCCACGGTATGACCGAAAAGATCGTAGGTATCGGCGCGGTCGACGCGTACGCTGTACACCTTCCCCTCCTCCGCATTCGGCGAGGTGAAGTAGGTGACGCCGTCAATCTCGTGCGCCTGAAAGTATGTTCTGCCGACAAAGCACTGCCGTTCGAAGTCCACGCCGTCGCAGACGACCTCGAGGACGCGCCCCTCGCACCGCTTGAGCTTGGCGGCGGAAATTTCCGCCTGACGCGCGTACAGTTCGCGCACCCACCGCTTTTTGGTGAACGGGTGAACCTGACCCGACATTTTATAGGCGGGGGTCTCCGGCTCGCGCGAGTAGGCGAAGAAGCCGCAGTTCTCGAGCTGCGCTTCCCCGAGAAAGGCGAGGAGGGCGCGGTGCTCCTCCTCCGTCTCCGAAGGAAAGCCCGCCATGAACGTGGAACGGACGGCGAGCCCGGGGATCTCCTTGCGCAGCTTTTTTAGAAGCGACAGAAGTTCCGCCCTGCCCGACCGCCGCCCCATCAGCTTCAGGATGCGATCCTCGCTGTGCTGCATGGGGATATCGAGATATTTGAGCACCTTATCTTCGCTTCGAAGCACCTCGATGAGCGCGTCGTCGATGGCCTCGGGATAGCAATAGAGAAGGCGGATGTGCCCGATGTTTGGAAGCGCGGAGAGCGACTTTATGAGCTCGGCGAACCTGTTCTTTCCCCCATCCTCGCCGTAACGCGTCGTGTCCTGCGCGACGAGGACGAGTTCCTCCGTCTGCCCCAGCGAGCGCGCCTCTTCGACGAGCTCCTCCATGGGATAGGAGAGGTACTTCCCCCTGATCTTGGGAATGAGACAGTATGTACAGTGGTTGAAGCAGCCGTCGGCGATCTTCAGATATTTGAGATGGGGCATGGTGGAGACGTATCGCCCGACGCGGGCGCCGCTTCCGCAGCCGACGGCGTTCACCCGCTCGCCCGCATAGGCGCGTTCGAGGGCGGGAAAGAGGGCGTCGGCGTCCTTTACGCCGAGAAAGACGTCCCCCTCCGTGAGCGCGGGGTAGAGCTCGCCGATGAACTTTTCGGGCAGGCACCCCGTCACGACCACCTTTTCGAGAATGCCGCCTGCACGGTTGGAGGCGGCGTCGAGCACGGCGTTGATGGACTCCTCCCGCGCGGCGTTCAAAAAGGCGCAGGTGTTGACGATGATGATCTGCGCCTTGGAGGGGTCGTCGGTCAGCGTTCCGCCGCGGCGGACGATCTCCCCCATCAGCCGTTCGGCGTCCACGCGGTTTTTATCGCAGCCGAGAGAGACGACGCCGAACACCTTGCCGCGCATCAGTCGATGCTCCCGTACTTGGCTTCAAATTCTTCCTGCGTCATGAGCACGTCGCGCGCCTTGGCCTTGCCGTCGAAGGCGGAGATGTAGCCCATCGCCTCCATCCACTCGATGATCTTGCCCGCGTGGTTGTACCCCACCGAGCACTTGCGCTGGATGAGCGAGATGGACGCCTGCCCCAACTTTACGACGATGGCGAGGGCGCGGATGTACTGCGGGTT
>CANRFD010000041.1 GCA_947629845.1 uncultured Clostridia bacterium | reverse complement strand
CTCCCCGTCGAACTGCGCACACGCCGCCTTTTCGGGCACGATGCGCACCTCGTCGCAGAGCATGTGGTGCGCCGGCACGAGCGATAAAATTTTGCCCGCCTTGAGTTTCATGAGATAGTATGGCAGCTTGATGCGGGCGGGCTGGTCGACGTAGACGAGGTCGAGCTTGCCGTCGTCGAGCACGGCGGGCGGGCAGAACTTGATGCCGCCGCCGAACTGGCTGCCGTTGCACGCCGCCGCGATGAGCGCGTGCCGCTTCTCCGTCTTTCCGTCCGCGGTGATCTCCATGTCGGCGCGGCGAGCAGGCTCCTGTAGTACTTGCTGCGCGCCGAGCCGTGTTTCTTCCGCTCGCAGCGCTGCAAGATGTCCACGTCGATGCCGAGCCCCGCGATGTTGATGCTCCTGCGCCCCTCCCCGCACTCGAGGTAGTCGGTGGGCTTGGGCGTTCCGTCGAGGAGAAAGTCGACGGCGGCCGCGCCGGCGGGGATGCCCGCGGCCTCGGCGAAGTCGTTGCCCGTGCCCGCGGGAATGAGCGCGAGGGGCATATCGAAGTTCTCCATGCCGCAGACGACCTCGTTGAGCGTGCCGTCGCCCCCCATCGCCACCAGAACGCCGCCGCCCTGCCGCGTGATCTCCCGCGCGAGCTCGGCGGGGTGCCCCCGCCGTTCGGAAAAATAGAAGCGGTACTCTGCGCCGCGCGCGCGGAGGCGGGCTTCCACCTCGGAAAAACAGCTGTTTTTCCCGCGTTTTGCATTGGGATTGGCGATGATGTGCAGCATGAGCCCCTCTTTTGTCGGTTTGTTTACCCGTCTATTATACAATATCTTTCGGGGAATTGCAATTTTTTTGTGAATTTGCTATACTGTTTTCGGAAAAAAATTCGGAAGGCCTTACCGTGAGAGAGAGATTGCCCGAAAATTTGCTGAAATTGGCGGACGCGTGCCCCCTTCCCCTCTACGCCGTCGGCGGGAGCGTAAGGGACTATCTGCGCGGCGCGCTTTCAAACAGCCCCGATTGGGACATCGCCTCGCCCTGCCCCGAGCAGCGCTTCCTCGAAGCGGCGCATGCCTGCGGCTTCCGCGAGACGGCCGTCTACCCGCGCACGGGCACCGTGAAGCTGAAGGACGGGGCGGGCGTCGCCTATGAGTTCACCCGCTTCCGCTCCGACGAATACGAGCGCGGCGTCCACCGCCCCTCCCGCATCGCCTTCACGGACGACATCGCCGTGGACGCGCGCCGCCGCGACTTCTGCGCCAACGCCGTGTACTTCGAGATAAAGGGCGGCAAGTTCTGCGACCCGCTCGGCGGCATGGCGGACATCGAAGCGCGCGTTCTGCGCACCGTTGCGCCCGCGGAGAAGGTGTTCGGCGAGGACGGGCTGCGGCTCATGCGGCTGGCGCGCGTGGCGGCGCAGACGGGCTTTTCGCCCGACGGGGAGTGCCTTGCGGGGGCGAAGGCCAACGCCGCGCTCATCGACGACATCGCGCCCGAACGGGTGCTTACCGAGCTCGACCTGCTGCTGCACGCCGACGAACGATCGGGAGACGGGGACGCGCCCTACCGCGGCCTCTGCCTGCTGCGGGAGACGGGCGTGCTCGCCCGCATCCTGCCCGAGCTCGCCTTGGGGGACGGCATGCCCCAGCGCGCCGACTTTCACGACCACGACGTGTTGGAGCACTCCCTGCGCTGCGTGCGCTACGCCGCGCCCGAAGTCCGCTACGCCGCCCTCCTGCACGACGCCGGCAAGCCGCTCTGCTTTGTGCGGGACGGCAACTTCCACGCCCACCCCGAGGAGGGAGCGCGCATCGCCGAGGCCGTTCTGACCCGCCTGAAGGCGCCCAAAAAGCTCATCCGCGAGACGCACGACCTCGTGCTCCTGCACATGCGGGACTACAACTTGCAGATGCGGGAGAGCAAGGTGCGCCGCTGCATCGCGGAACACTACCCCATCCTGCCGAAATTGCTGCTTTTGAAACAGGCGGACTACGCCGCCTGCAAGGACGAAACGGGCAAGGCGCCCGCCGTGGAGAAGTGGGAACGCATCCTCGCGAAGATGCGGGCGGAGGGCGTGCCCTTCACCCTCGGGGAGCTGGCGGTAAAGGGCGATGACCTGTTTTTTGTGCCCCCCGAACGGCGCGCCGAAGCGCTGCACGCCCTGCTGATCCACTGCGCGCAGGACGGCGCCCTGAACGGGCGCGAACACCTTTTGAAGCTGGCAAGATCGCTTTATACGGAGGAAATATGACGACTGCTCTTCTCATCATCTGCATCGTACTCTCGGCGCTGTGCGCCGTGCTGCTCGCCGTGCTGACCGTGCGCACGGCAAAGACGGGGAACGCCGCGAGCGCCGAAGCGCTCCGCCGCCTCGAGGAAAAGACGGACGCCATCGGGCGGCTGACCGACTACAACACGCGGGAGCTCGAGAACGCCAACCGCGCCACCGAGGCCCGCCTTACCAACATCCAGAACCGCCTCGCCGACGACATGAAGTACATCGTGGACGCCAACGCGCAGAATTTGGAGCGCATCCGCCGCACGGTGGACGAGAAGCTGACGGGCTCCATCGACGGCAAGCTGTCCGAGAGCTACGCCCGCATCTCCGAACGCCTCGAAAAAATGTACGAGAGCGTGGGAGAAATGAAGAGCCTCTCGGGCAACGTTGCCGACATCAAGCGCGTCTTTTCCAACGTAAAGCTGCGCGGGACATGGGGGGAAGCCCAGCTCGACGCGCTGCTCTCCGAGATGCTCGCGCCCGACCAGTACAGGCGCAGCGTCAAGCTCAACCCGCTCGACAATTCCCTCGTCGACTTCGCCGTGATGCTGCCCGCCAAGGGCGGCTCCGTTGCCCTGCCCGTGGACAGCAAGTTCCCCGTGGAGGAGTTCGAACGGCTCGTGGAGGCCTCCGAACGCGGCGACAGGGACGCCGAGGAGCGCGCCCGCAAAAATTTGGAGCGCGCCGTAAAATTGCAGGCCGAGGACATCGCCAAAAAGTACATCCTGCCCCCCTCCACCACCGACTTCGCCATCATGTACCTGCCCTCGGAGAGCCTCTACGCCGAGGTGGCGCGCACGCCGGGGCTTGCCGACTTTCTCCGCCGCCGCCGCGTGCTCGCCTGCGGCCCCACCAACTTCTCCGCCCTCCTCTCCACCCTGCAGACGGGCTTCCGCACCGCCGCCATCGAGAAGCGCTCGGGCGAGCTGCGCGAGATGCTCGAACAGTTCCGCGCCGACTTTGCGAAGTTTTCCGAACTGCTCGACAAGACGCGCAGAAAGCTGCAGGAGGCGCAGGACAGCGTGGAGAGCGCGGGAAAGCGCACGGACGCCATCGGCAGAAAGCTCGACAGCTTCCGCGCCCTCGGCGATCCCGGAGAACCTTACTCCGATTAGTTGGATTTTCCAATGTTTTTCACTTGCCTTTTCGGCGCGCGCGTACTATAATATCGTTATGAAACTCTGTAAAATACAGGCGGCTCCTCCGCCTGCCGCAGGCTTCGGGGAGCCCGTGCACGTTCAGGGCGGCGAGATGCGCACCCGCGGACGCGACAGGCTCGTCGAGAGCGGCGGAAGATTCAAACTCGACTGCGAGACCCGCGCCAACCTCTTTATCCTCTCGGGCGAGGGGTACATCAAGTGGGCGCGCGGAGAGACGGCGTTTGCGGCGGGCGACGCGTTCGCCCTCGAAGAGACACATGAGACGGAATTGAACGGCGTTTGCGCCTTTCTCTTGATACAGGAGTAAATTATGTCGAAAAAGAACAAGAATACCGAAGCGGCGCCCCAAACGGGCGCAAAGCTCCCCCGCAAGGAGCGGAAAGCGCAGCAGAAGGCGCTCTACAAACAGCAGCTTGCCAACGAAAAACAGCTCATCGCCGAGGGGAAGATCCCGCCGCGCGCCAAATACCGCACGGGCAACTTCTTCTGGCGGGTGTTCGCGCTGTGCATCGCCTTCTTCTTCGGGCTGTTTGCCGCCGTCGGCGGCATCGTCGCGTTCGGCGTGACCGCCCCCGTGAAGGACGTGCTCGGCGTCACGGGGCTGGACACGAGCAACATCTTAAAGGAGGAATATTCGGCGCAGAGCATCGTCGATCTCATCAAGACCATCTCCTCCGATTCCTTCGATTCCCTCGCCTCGGTGAGCAAGTACACCCCCGTCCTCGACGACTATCTCGGGACGTTCGAGACCTCGCTCGCCGACCTCGGCATCCACCTCGACATCGAGCAGGTGAAGGCGACCAAATTCGAGGATCTCGGCACCTACTTTAAGGACAACGTCATGGAGACCATCGTGCTCGGCGAAGTGCTCGGGCTCAACGCTTTCAGCGACGGGCTGATGCTCGGCATCTGCTACGGCGAAGAGGGCACCGACTACACCGTGGACGAGAACGGGAAGATCGTCACCGTAAATCCCCCGCTCACCATCGGCGATCTCACGGACAACGCGCAGGACATCGTAAAGCGCATCACCATTGAACAGGCGCTCGGCGTGACGGCGAACTCCAACGCCGCCATGCGCTTCCTCGCCTACGGCACGGAGGGCACCGACTACAAGATCGAGGACGGGAAGATCGTAATGCTCCCCAACGAGCTGACGGGCGAACTGTTCAAGAAAAAGACGCTGGCCGATCTCACCGACACCGCCGCGACCCCCATCGAGAACGCCCGCATCTGCGACCTGATCACCGTGGAGAGCGACACGGGCATCCTCGCCGCCATCCGCGACTGGAAAATTTCCGACTTGCAGGATACCTACCGCATCGAGCGGCTGAAGATAAGCCAGCTCATGGACATCGACGAGCACTCCTCCAAGATCACGCAGGCCATTGCCGACTGGCGGCTCGGGGACTTCACGGACGCCTCCAAGATGGACACCCTGCGCCTCGGCGACGTCATCGACGTGGACGAGAGCTCGCCGCTCATCCTGCGCTCGCTGCAGGATACCCCCATCGGCGAATTCGGCGACGCCATCGACGGGCTGCGCCTCGCCGATATTCTCGAGGAAGAGGACTTCGAGGGCAACAACTTTTTGAAAACGCTGCGCATGAGCTCGCTGACGACGCTCTCGCAGGATCTGCAGGCGCTCTCCGCCGCCGACGTGTTCGGCGAGGAGATGTACTCCTATCTCGACCCCGCCGCCCAATTCGAACAAAAGAATTTTGCCGAACTGTTCGACTACTACTCCAAGACGGGTCACGCCGACGCGGAGAAGAGCGAAACGGCGGTGCCCAAGGCGTACGAGCTGGGCGCAAACGACGCCGTGCACGCCTATTTCGTGCCCAAGACGGGCGGCTCCGCAAAACTGACGGGCGGCTACTACACGGGGGAGGCGGGCAGCTATGCCGCCATTTCGCCCTCCGACGTACACAGCCGCAAGGCGGCGGGCGACGCCGTAGAATACTATGTCCGCCGCGAACAGCCCCTGACGCCCGCCTACACATGGCAGGTTGTGGACTACGGCAACAAGGGGCTCGCTCCCCTGCCCGCGGGCGACGCCGTCTCCACCCAAACGCAGGGGCGCACCGTCGTTACCGCGCAGGGCACCCCCTACACCGACGCCGCGGGGCAGCCCCTCTACTATCTCACGACGCGGGCGGCCTTCGAAAACGGCGCGCCGACGGGGCAGACCGAGGAGGTCGCCTATCCCCTTCTCCAAAACAGCTACGGCGTCTACTACAACTACCTGAAATATACGCCCGGCGCGGAGGGACCCGATAAATTCAGCGAGGAGCGAGTTGACCTCGAATATGCGCTCTCCTCCCTCTCCTACGAGGGCGAGGGCGGCACGGTGACGCTCCGCAAGAACGCCGACGGCGCATGGGTCACTTCGGACGAGAGCGGCGAGACGATCGTCTCCGTCTACGAGAAGCCCGAAACGCACACGGGAGACGTTACGACGCCCGGGTACTTCTACATCTACACCGAGGAGGCCGCGCACTACGGCTACTATGCCGAGAGCGGCGAGATCGACCGCGTGTATACGGAGAGCGAAGTGACCGAGAAGTTCGAGATCGTGACCAAGGGCGAGGGCGGCGCGGTGACAAAGACCGTCGCCGTGGACAGATACCTCTCGGGCGTGTGGTTCTACCTCTTCGGCGTAGACGAGGGCGGTCACATCGTGGACAGAACAGATTTGCCCGTGCTCGATCTCACCGACGTCATGACGGGCATGACGGAGAGCCTCTCCAATACCGAACTGTGGCAGCTCTACTTCAACAACCTGCTCACCAAGGATCCCTTCGTCGACCTTTCCAAGGTCTACGCGGGCGGCGTCTCCATCGGCGCGAAGTCGGTCACCAATCTCAACCAGTGTACCGTTGTGGAGTGCATCGAGCTCGTCGAGAAGCTGCTTCACCCGCTCGCCGCAGGTTAAATTTTCCGCGGCGGCAAAATTTTTGCAAAAATTTGCGTTTGCGCCGCGAAAACACATTGACTTGAAGGCGTAAATCCTGTACAATATATGTAAACCTTGCATGCAGAGAAAGCATGCCGAATAAGTCCGGGAGGTAAAATATGCAAAAGTACGAGATGCTCATTCTTCTACGCAGCGACATGGAGGACGAGGCGCGGGAGGCGGAACTGAAAAAGTACGCCGATATCGTCACCTCGATGGGCGGCACCGTGGAGGCCACCGACAAGTGGGGCGTGAAAAAGACGGCTTACCCCATCAATTACAAGACGGATGCCTTCTTCGCCCTGATGAAATTCCAGTCCGACGGCGCAGTAGTAAAGGAACTTGACCGCGTTGCGGGAATCTCTGCCGACGTTTTACGCCGCATGATCACAAAAGTAAAGGAAAAGTAAGATGAATAAGGTGTTTTTGATCGGGAATTTAACACGCGATCCCGAAATGTCCGAAACTTCGGGCGGCGTGAGCGTTTGCCACTTCGGCATCGCCGTCAACCGTTCCTATTCCTCGCAAGACGGCGAACGCCAGACCGACTTCTTCAACGTGACGGCTTGGCGCGGTCTTGCCGACAACATCGGCCGCTACTGCAAAAAGGGCAACAAGGTCGCCGTGACAGGCAGCGTCCAGATCCGCAACTACGAGGACAACCAGGGCAACCGCCGCACCGCAGTGGACATCATTGCGCAGGATGTGGAATTTCTGAACACGAGGAACCAGAGCTCGGGGGACGACTTCTATGAAGCGCCCGCGGCGAACAACAGCCATGCAGGCGGCGGCGAACGCAAAAAGCCCGCGCTGCAATCTTTCGACGACGACGGAGATATTCCGTTCTGACGCCGACCCCATTCTATTAAGGAGAGTGTAACATGGAAGAAAACGAGAACACGGTTGCCGAGCCCCAGCAGGAAGAGGCCGTTGAAGCAGCCGAAGAGATCAAGGAAGTAAAAGAGCCCCGCAGAGAGGAAGCCCGCGAGCGCGGCGATCGCCCCGCAAAGCGCAGCGGCTTCAAAAAGCAGAACTTCAAAAAGGTCTGCGCGTTTTGCCAGGACAAGAGCACGATCGACTATAAGGACGTGAACAAGCTCCGCAAGTTCATCGCCGAGGGCGGAAAAATTTTGCCCCGCCGCATGACCGGCACCTGCGCAAAGCACCAGAGAGAGCTTGCGAAGGCCATCAAGTGCGCGCGCGTCGCTGCGCTCATTCCCTTCAAGGCAGACTGAAAAATGCACGTGTAAAGATACAACCCCAATTTACATGAAAGATACAAAAATAAATCTTCCTGTCGGGGCATATATATCTTTCCAGCAGAGATCAATCATAAAAAGGATCCTACCATACCGTAAGGTCCTTTTTTTCTACCCTTTTTATACCATATATATAGAAAATCGGTTTACTTTCCCCCTTCCCCCGCGCTATGATATAAGGCATACCGGCTGCTGCGTGCGTGCCCGCAAACAGGTAAATTAGTTTTGTACTTTTCGTGTAAATCGGGCTTGTACTGCGACAGCACGGAAAGCGCCCCCATGGGGCGCTTTTTTCATGTTTGGGAAGATACGCTCGCCGCCCGCCGCGCATTGCGCGGCGGGCGGCTCGGTATGAGGAGGACGGACAAGCGTATGGGGGGCGTTCCCCCACTCTTCCGAAGGGCGATATTGGGAGGGAAGAAAAACAAAGTGCGGGCGGGTTTCGCATAAAAAAACTTGACAGGCGGGAATAAGCGTGCTATAATACCTACAAAATAAGTAGGAAATACGACCATGAAAGTTTATGCCGACAATGCGGCGACCACAAAGGTTCGCCCGGAAGCCCTCGAAGCGTATGTGAAAACCTCGCAAACGCTGTTCGGAAACCCCTCCTCCCTCCACTCCGAAGGCCAGCGCGCCAAGGAACTTTTGGAGGACTGCCGCGCGCGCGTTGCAAGGGCGCTCAACGCCGATCCGCGCGAGATTTATTTCACCTCGGGCGGCAGCGAGGCCGATAATCAGGCCATTCTCTCCGCCGCGCGGGCAGGCGAAAAGAAGGGCAAGAAAAAGATCGTCTCCACCGCCATCGAGCACCACGCCGTGCTCCACACCCTCGAAAAGCTGAAAAAGGAGGGCTTTGAGATATTTCTGCTCCCCGTCGGCGCGAGCGGCATCGTCAGCGCGGCGGATGCGGAGAAGGCGATCGACGAGAACACCTGCCTCGTCTCCGTCATGCTCGCCAACAATGAGATCGGCACCGTGCAGCCCGTGAAGGAGATCGCCGCGCTGTGCAACGCCAAGAAGATCCCCTTCCACACCGACGCCGTGCAGGCCGTGGGGCACATGCCCGTGGACGTGAAGGACATCGGGTGCGACTACCTCGCCCTCTCTGGGCACAAATTCGAGGGGCCGCGGGGCACGGGCGCGCTCTATTGCAGGCGGGGCGCTCCCCTCTTCCCCCTCGTGGAAGGCGGCGCACAGGAGCGCGGAAAACGGGCGGGCACCGAGGATCTTCCCGCCATTGCCGCCATGGCCGCGGCGCTTGAGATCGCCGTGAAAAATTTGCCCGAAACGACCAAATACGTGCAAACGCTGCGAGATTTCGTCATTGACGGGCTCTCCGTCATTCCCCACTGCGCGCTCAACGGCGACAGGGAGAGGCGGCTTGCGGGCAACGTGAGTTTCTGCTTCGAGGGCGTGGAGGGGGAAGCGCTGCTCCTCTATCTCGACGACCTCGGCGTGTGCGCTTCGTCGGGTTCGGCGTGCACCTCGGGCTCCCTCGACCCCTCGCACGTGCTGCTTGCGATCGGCCGCGTACACGACGTGGCGCACGGGTCGCTCCGGCTCACCTTCAACGAAAACAATACCATGGAAGAGATGAAGTACCTTGTGGAGGCCGTAAAGACGGTCGTCGCCAAGGTGCGCGCGTTCTCCCCCGTCTGGCGCGACCTGCAAGAGGGAAAACGGCAATACATTCTATAAAAAGGAGAAAGTTATGTCTTTATACAGCGAAAAAGTGATGGATCATTTCCGCAATCCGCGCAACGTGGGCGTCATCGACGACCCCGACGGCGTGGGCGAAGTGGGCAACGCCAAGTGCGGCGATATCATGAAGATGTACATCAAGGTGCGCGACGGCATTTTGGTCGACGTGAAATTTGAGACGTTCGGCTGCGGCAGCGCCATTGCCTCGAGCTCCATGGCGACCGAGATGATCAAGGGCAAGCCCATCAGCGAGGCGCTTACGCTCACCAATCAGGCCGTAACGGAGGCTTTGGGGGGGCTTCCCGCATACAAGCTACACTGCTCCGTGCTGGCGGAACAGGCCGTGCAGGCAGCCATTCTCGATTACTATAAGAAGAACAACATCCCCTACGACCCGGCGGAGTTCAAGTGCGAGCACTGTGCGCACGAGGACGAACACGGGAGCGAGGAATGATCATTTCCACCAAGGGGCGGTACGCGCTGCGCATTTTGACAGAGCTCGCCCGCCGCGGCGACTGCGTGCCGCTGAAGGAGCTGGCGGGCGAACAGGACGTGCCTTTCAAATACGCCGAGGCCATCGTGAGCAATCTCGTGAAGGCGGGCTTTGTGGAGAGCGCACGCGGCAAAAACGGCGGCTATAAGCTGACGCGCGCGCCCGAAGAGTATACCCTTGCCGAAGTGCTGCGCGAAACGGAGACCTCGCTTGCCGCCACCGACTGCACGGGGCGCAAGGAGGCGGAATGCCCGCGCGCCGCGACCTGCCCCACCCTTCCCGTGTGGAAGGCGCTCGATAAAACGGTGTACGAGTTTTTGTCGGGATATACGCTTGTCGACCTGATGCCGAAAAACTGACGGCGCGGCCGGACTTGCCGCCGCAACTTGCGGCTGAACGGTTTGTTGAAACGCCCCTGCGGAGGTTGCTCCGACGGGGGCTTTTTTTGCAAAATGACGATATGGGGTGGGAAATTGACTGACGTATGAGGGGTGACGGGGCTGTGAAGATACGCTCCCCCCGCCAAGGGCGGAGCTCGGAATGAGGAGGACGGGCGGTGCCCCACCCCCGTCCCTGCGGGACACCCGAGGAGGGGGCGGGAGGCGAGAAAAGAGCGCACGGAAACCGCGCGCTCTTACACTTGTATGCGTTTTGTAGGTAGAGAGTGATTCCTTTGCCGTGCAGCGGAATGTTATTCCTTTGCTTCCGTCGTGGCTTCGGTCGTAGCCTCGGTAGCAGCCTCTTCCGTTGCAGCCTCTTCCGTCGTAGCTTCGGCAACGGCTTCCTCGGTCGCAGCCGTCTCTTCGGTTGCGGCCTCTTCGGTAGCAGCTTCGGTAGCGACTTCTTCGGTTACGGCCTCTTCGGTTACTGCGGTCTCTTCCGTTGCAGCCTCTTCGGTTACAGCTTCGGCAGCAGCTTCTTCGGCGGGGGCTTCCGCTACGGTCTCTTCGGTGGCGGCGACTTCTTCGGCGGTTTCCTCGGTGGTCTCCTCGGTTGCTTCCTCGGTGGGAGCTTCGGAGGCGGAGGATTGCAGGAAAATCGACGCACCCGATTTACCCTTGACGATCTCGCGCTTGATGAGACCCTTGTTGATGAGTTCTACCACGCCCTCGTACGGCATGTAGTAATCGACAGACTCGCGCTCGACGCGCGGCGCCTGCAACTGCTCCATGACGAGCGCGAACAGCTCGCAAGCATAGCGTGCGCGCTTGGCGTTCTTGATGCGGTACATGCAAGGGGTATCGGCATAGGAGACATTGTCCGAAACATCTTCCACTTTATATTTCGTATCCGCGAGATCGGAGGCATACAGAGG
>CANRFD010000040.1 GCA_947629845.1 uncultured Clostridia bacterium | reverse complement strand
GCGAGAAAAACCTACCCCATGTCGACGATTCGACCAACGGGGACGAAAATTACACCCGCAACTACATCCGCAAGACCGTCCTTCCCGCGTTTGAAAAGATCCACGGGAATGCGGCAAAGCACCTCGTGGAGTTCGCCGCGCTCGCGGCGGAGGAGGACGACTTCCTCCAACGCCTTGCGGAGAGCAAAGTCGTCCGCATTGCGAATGAAGAGCACGTTCCTGTCGATCTTCCCGACGTCCTCTTCGCCCGCGCCTGCCTCTTCTGCATGCGGCAATATGCGCCGGGTGGCGGCTACACGCGCGCCAACATCGGCGAGATCGCCAAATTGCGCACGGCGCAGAGCGGGAAGAAGGTCGCCGTGCCGCTCTCCTACGACGCGTACGGCACCGTCAAGCTCTACGCCTTCCGCGAGGGGGGCGACATCGTCTTTGACTGGGTATTCAAAGCCGACCCCGAACGCCCCGCGGAGTGCCCGTTTACCGCCCAAACGGGGCTGTATGCGTGCGCCGCCGGCATTCTCGGCGTGCAGGAACTTGTTTCGGGGACGGAGGGGGAGGACTTCGGCAGCGCCGTCCGCACGAAGAGACTTTTCGCCGACCTGGACGCCTTCCCCGAGGGCTGCGTGGTGCGTGTAAGGAGGGAGGGCGACATGATCACCCCCTACCATGCCCCGAGAAAGACGCTGAAAAAGTTTTTGACCGACCGCAAAATTTCGGCGAGGTTGGGGCGGAAATTGCCCGTCATCGCGAAGGGGAGCGAGGTCTACGCCGTTGTGGGCGTGGAGATCGCCGACAGCGTAAAAGTGACGAAACTCACAAAACGCTGCGGGATAATTCAATAAACAATGCCGAATGGCGTAAAAAATACGGAGGAAAAAACAATGCATCAGGATTGTGAACGCATCCTTCTTACGGAGGAACAGATCCGCGGGCGCGTGAAGGAGATCGCGCAGGCGGTGGACAGGGACTATCAGGGAAAAAATCCTCTCGTCGTTGGAATTTTGAAGGGCAGTATCATCTTTTACGCCGACTTTGTGCGGTGCCTGACGATGCCCGTCGAGCTCGACTTCATGGCCGTTTCGTCGTACGGCTCGGGGGCGGTCTCCTCGGGCAAGCTCAAAATAAAAAAGGATCTGGATAAGGACGTGGCGGGCAGGGACGTCATCATCGTGGAGGACATCATCGACAGCGGGTTTACGCTCGCCAATCTCAAGGCACTGCTCACGGAGCGCAAGGCGGCCTCGGTGCGCATCGCGACCCTTCTCAACAAGGCGGCGCGGCGGGAGTACGACATCGCCCCCGATTACAATTGCTTTTACATCGAGAACGAATTTGTCATCGGCTATGGGCTGGACTACAACGAGCAATACCGCCACCTGCCGTACATCGGCATTCTGAAGCGCAGCATCTACGAGCAATGAAAAAACGCCGCTCCCAAAGGAGCGGCGCTCGCATATTTTGGTTCAGCGGGAGGAAACGATGCTCTTCAGCGAGTAGCGGAGCGTTCCGTAGCCGTCGGAGAGGGGATCTTCCAGCCGCAGCATGACGTTGCGGTAGACGTTGTTATTGGAGCTCGTCTTTTTGGCGTAAATGGCGGTGCGCGGCGTGCCCGAATTTGTCATATTATAGCGGAATTGCACCCTGTATGCCGCAATGCTCGCCTCGCTCGGCTCGCCGTCGACGGTAAAGCCGCCCGGATAGGGAACTTCGCTCGGCGCCTCGGTGAAGGACACGGTGACGACCTCGTCCGTCTGCGGATTGTTGGTTCCGAAGGAGAGGGAGGAGGAGAGGTCGAAGCCGCGGAGCGCAAAGAGGATCTGTTCGTTGTCGAAGTAGTTGCCGTTGTAATCGATGTTCATCTCGACGGGATCGCTCGTCGCCCCGGTGATGTGGTTGACGCGGGTCACGGTGGCGCCCGTCAGCGCGTCGAGCGCATAGCTGCCCGACTTTGCCGTGCTGTATTCGACGGTGTAGGAGATGTGGATGAGCTCGCTCATTGTCTCGGCGGTCGGCGCGTTTACGGGGTTGGTGCTGTGGATGGTCTTTTCGCTCTTGATGGGCAAGAGGTGCCGCGCCTTCGCCCCGTGGAAGTACGACGTCGTCTCCACGAAATCGGTGAACGTCTCGCCTGTGACGGGCTCTCCGTCGGCCTGCACGAGGGTATAGTAGCCGCTGATATCCAGCCGCGTCTTGTAGCAATACACGGTATCGGAGCCGTTCTCGAAGGGGTAGTCCACCGTGGTGAGCTCGGTGGTGTAGGTGCCGGGGTTGTAGGTCACGAAGTAGTCGCCCTTGTCCGTCGGGGAGATGAAGGTGACGTCGTATTCGAGTTTTTCGTTGGTATTCCCCATCGTGTCGGTCTCGGTGTTTTTGTACCAATAGTAGTTGACGACGTCGGTGGAGGGGCCGCCTCCGCCGCAGGCGGCGAGAAGGCAGAGCGGGGCGAACAGTATGAATGCCGCGAGGCGTTTTTTCTTCATAGCAATCTCCGTTGCGTAAAGTATGCCCATTATAACACATTTTTTCGCTTTTGTAAAAATAAATCGTCGAAAGAAAGAAAAATTTTTTGTGAAAGTATGCTATAATAGAAGAAAAATCCCGGGAAGCACAGATGACGCAACTTTTTACCTGTAACAATTTAACGGACGCGCTCTCGGCGCTCGCGGAGTGCACGCGGGACGGCGGAACGCGGCACATCGTATTTTGCGAGGACAGGCTGACCCTCCTTGCGGAGCGCGCCGTCCTCTCGGAGAGAAAGGGGTCGTTCCAGACCGAAGTGACGACGTTCTCCCGCTTTCTGTCGGGGGAGAGCCGCGTGCTCTCCAAACAGGGCTCCGTCATGAAGATCGCCGCGCTCATCGAGGCGCACGCGCAGGAGCTCGGCTGTTTCCGCAAGGGGGCGGCGCAGGCGGTCTACGAGACGGTCGCCCAGCTCTCCGCCTCCTGCGTCGACGAAGAGACGCTCCGCGAGAGCGCGCTGGAGACGGACGGGCTGCTCAAAAGCAAGCTCACCGACCTCGCCCTGCTTCTCGGGGAATACCGCAAGTTTCTGCGCGAAGCGGGCATGGTGGACGAGAACGGCTATCTCGCCCTGCTGCCCGGCGCGATCGGGCGGGAGGCGCAGGGCGCCCACATCGTATTTTTCGCCTTTCCCTCCTTCACGCGTCAGGCGCTCGAAGGGGTGCGTGCGGCGCTCGGCGCCGCGGGGAGCGTCACGGCGATCTTCGTGGACGGCAAGGCGGCCTTCTGCACGCACGAGGCGAAGAACGCCTTTCTGCGCGTTGCCCGCGAATGCGGCGAGGTGTGCGAGCGCGCCTTCCCGAGCACGCTGCGGGGGGACGCCCTGCGGCTCTACGAACAGCTCTTTTCGCCCGAACGCTACGGCGAACCCGCCACAGAGGCGCGTTCCGTCTGCACCTTCGAGGCCGCCGACGAGGCGGCGGAGATGGACGCGGTGTGCGCGCTCATCAAAAAGCACGTCGCCGGGGGCGCCCGCTACCGCGATATCGCCGTGCTGGTGCCCGACGCCACCCGCCTGCTCGCCGTGGAGAAGGCCTTTTCCGCCTACCGCATCCCGTACTTTGCCGACCGCAAGCGTCCCTTCTCGGAGCACCCGTTCTGCACGTTTGCGCTCGCCGTGCTTCAGGCGGTCGCCGACGGCGCGCTGCCCTCCTCGGCGGACGCAGTCGCCGCAAACGTGATGTTCGGGGAGGGGAGCGACGAATACCGCAACTATCTGCTGAAATTCGGCGGCTACCGCGGCGCCGTGCGGAGGGAGATCAAGGAGGGCGAAGCCGTCGCGCGGTACGACCGTGAAAAGCTCGTCGCGTGCAGGGAACGCATGCTCGGCTATTTGGGCGCGTTCCCGCGGAAGGGGACGTGCGCGGCGTTTGCCGACGGCGTGCGGAAGCTGCTGCAGATGAGCGGCGCGGAGCGCATCTCCGAGGCGCTCGGCGAGCATTTCGGGGGGGCGGATCGCGAATTTCTCGCGCTCTCGCGCCTTGAAGGCGTGCTGACCGAGATGAACGCCGTCGCCGGCGGCGAAACGTTCACCGCCCGCGAATTTGCCGCGCTCTTTTCAAGCGGGCTGTCCTCGCTCGGCGTCTCGGTGATCCCGCAGTCGGCGGATGCCGTATTCGTCGGCGACGCCACGGAGAGCAAATTCGGCCGCGCGGACTATCTGTTCGTGACGGGGCTCACGGAGTCGCTTCCCCGCGCCTCCTTCGATACCGCGCTCATCTCCGACCGCGACATCGGGCGGCTGTCCGCGCTGCGCGTCGAAATAGAGCCCGCCATCGCCGTCGTCAACGCCCGCGCCCGCGAGAGCCTCGCTTGCAACCTCTGCTCCTTCGGAAAGATGCTCTATCTATCCCGCCCGCAGCGCACCTCGGAGGGTGAAACGCAGCGCAGCGAGATCCTCTCCTATGTGGGGCGCATCTTCCGCACGCTGCCGCTGCCCGATCTCTTCCCCTACGACTGCTGCGAAGAGGAACCCGCGGCGCTCGCCCTGCTCAAATACCGCGCCCGCTTTGTGCGCGGCGAGGGCGACGACCGCTTTGCCTCTCTCTCCGCAGTTCTCGGCGGGCGGTGGGGGAAGGAGCGCGTCTCGCAGCTTCTCACGGGGGCGAAAAAGACGAGCGTTCCCGAGGCGGAAAAACTGTATTTCGGCGGCGACATTTCGCCGACCTTGCTCGAAAGTTATTCGGCGTGCCCGTATGCGGGCTTTGCCCTGCGCGCCCTGCGCGTCCGCGAGCGAGACGAGCGCACGGTGCAGGATACCGACGCGGGCACCTTCGTGCATGCCGTTCTGGAGCGCGTCGCGCCCCGTTTCAACGAATTTGCCGACGAAGCGGAGTGCCGCGCGGAGGCCAAAGCGCAGGCGGAGGCGCTGCTGCAGAGCCCCAAGTTCTCCTCGCTCAACGATACGCGCGCAGGCGCATACATGGGGCGGCGGCTGCTCGGCGAGTGCACCGAGGTCGCCGCGGCGGCCTATCTGCAGCTGAAAAATTCCTCCTTCCGCGTCAGGAGCACCGAGGCGGAGATCGTGCTTCCCGACCTCGCCATGCGCGGCAGGACGGACCGCGTGGACGCCGCGGGCGACTACGTCCGCGTCATCGACTACAAGACGGGGGAGATCGACGACAAGGCGACCTCCTACTACACGGGCAGAAAATTGCAACTGCAGCTCTATCTCCTCGGCGCCTCGGAGGGGGGAACGCCGGCCGGCGCCTTCTACTTCCCCGCGGCGGAGAGCTTCACCGCGGAGGGCGAAGAAAAATTCAGGATGCGCGGATTTTTCAACAGGGACGACGAGGCGGTCTCGCTCATGGACCCCGGCCTCGAAAAGGGGCAGAAGAGCGCCTATTTCGACGGCGGCGGCCGAACGGACAGGGGCATGCCGAGCGACCAATTCCGCGACTTCCTCGAATACGCCCGCCTCTATGCGCGGCAGGCGGAGCGCGAGATGCGGTCGGGCAACATTGCGCCGTCCCCGTACGAGGGCGCGTGCGCCTACTGCAAACTGCTGGGCGCCTGCGGCTTTACGGGCGCCCCCCGCAAGGAGGGCAAGACGGGCTGTAAGGACATCGTGGAGATCGTCCGCAGAGAGAGGGGGGAAGAGCTATGAATCTGACCGAAGAACAGAGCCGCGCCATCGCTTCGCGCGGGAAGGTGATCGTCTCCGCCTCGGCGGGGAGCGGAAAGACGTTCGTCATGATCGAACGCCTCGTCTCCCTCGTGCTCGAGGGGTACCATGTCCGCGAAATGCTCGCCGTGACCTTCACCAACAAGGCGGCGGCGCAGATGCGCGACAGGCTGCGTACGGCGCTCCTGCGGCGCATCGGCGAGAGCACGGGCAAGCTGCGCGAGCACCTCGTCTCCGAGCTTGCCGACCTCCCCGTCATGGACATCAGCACCATCCACGCCTTCTGCGGCAGGCTGGTGCGGGCGAACTTCTTTCTCACGGACGTCGACCCCACCTTCGCCATCATGGCGTCGGATACCCCCGAGGGCAAGTCCTTCTCCACGCAGGCGATCGACGAGGTGTTCGAGGGGGCGTATGCGGAGGAAAACGAGCAATTTTCCTCCCTCCTCTCCGTCTATTTCCGCAAGAAGAAGGACGCCCGCCTGCGCAGCATCGTGCTCTCCCTCTACGACAGCGTGCGCGAAGAGGCCGATTACCGCAGCGTGCTCGAGAGGATCGGCAGGGGGGAGAACTTCGAGGAGGCGTGCGGCTATCTTTCGGAGGCATACAGGCAGCAGGCGCGCTTCATTACCTACCGAATTGAAGACATGGGGGCGTTTTTCGCCGAACACAACCAGCGCGCGCTCAAGGTGTGCGTGGGCGTCACGGAGGCGCTCGCGCCCCTTCTCTCCGCCCCGACGCTGTTCGACATGGTCAAGGCGGCGCAGGAAGAGCGCCTTGCGATCCCGTACATGCCCCCCATGACCAAGGCGACGGGGGAGGAGCTGAACTATCTCCGCTTCCTCTCGTGCGCTTCCAGGACGGTGAAGGCGATCTACGGCGAATTGGCGGAATACGCCGACCGCGAGACCGAACTTCAACGCTATCTCGACGCCGAGCGCCGCGCCGCCGCGCTTGCCTCGCTCGCGCTATCGTACGACGAAATTTACACCCGCATCAAGCGGGAGAACAACGTGCTCGACTATCACGACCTCGAGCAGCTCGCCCTCGACGTCCTCCGCCACGAGGACGTGCGCAGGGAAATCCAGGGCAGGTACCGCTTCATCTGCGTGGACGAATATCAGGACGTCAACCCCATGCAGGAGCGCATCCTTTCCGCCGTCTCGGGCGAGGACGTCTTTCTCGTCGGCGACGAAAAACAGGCCATCTACGGCTTCCGCGGCAGCCGCTCGGAGTACTTCGAGCAGAAGATCGCGAGCTCGGAAACGGCGCTCCGCCTTACGCGCAACTTCCGCTCCTCGGACGCCGTGCTCGAGGCGACGAACCGCATTTTCGCCCCCATCCTCGGCGAACGGTACATGCCCATGCAGGGCAGCGGCAGGTACGGCGCCCACCGCGGCTCCGTCCGCTTCCACGTGCTCCCCGCGGAGGAAAAGGCGGAAAAGCCGCAGAAAAACGTCTATTCCGTCCTCTCCTGCGAGGGGGAAACGGAGACCAGCCCCCTCGCCTCGGCCGTCGCCGACCTCGTGGAAGGGGAGCTCGGCACGCGGTGGTACGACGTCGACGGCGAGTGCGAAAGGACGGTGACGGCGGGCGATATCGCCATCCTCGTCCGCAAAAATTCGGGGGACGCCGAGCGTATCGCGCACGAACTTGCGCTGCGCGGGCTCTCCGTGTCTACGTCGTCCCGCACCAACGTGTGCGACTATTTCGAGGCGCGGCTGCTCATCGATTGGCTCTCCTATCTCGACAACGCCGAGCAAGACGTGCCCCTCGTTACCGCCATGCTCTCCGCGCCGGGGCGGTTCACGGAGCGCGAACTTGCGCAGATCCGCCTTCTCGCGCGCGGCGATAACTACACCTTCCGCGCCGCCTGCGCCGCTTACGAAGCGCAGAACAAAGAGACGGAACTTGGGCGAAAACTCGCAGCGTTTCGCGGTTTTACCCAAGAATTGCGTGCGCTCTCCCGCCTTCGCTCCGCCGCGGAGATGATGGTTCTGCTCCTCTCCATGGGGCTCGAACAGCAGATCGCCGCGGGCGAGGACGGCGAGGTTCGCCTGGCGCGCGTGCAGCGGCTTGTCGACGAGGCGGAAAACGCGGGCAGCGTACACAAGTTCCTCTCCCGTCTCGCCGATTCCGGCTACCGCGTGGAATATTCTGGCGCGGGCGGGGAGAACGCCGTCCGCATTCTCACGATGCACGCCGCCAAGGGGCTGGAATTTCCCGTCGTCATTCTCACGGGGCTGGACGCCCCCTTCCACGGCGCCGACCGCGACGAGCTCGTCTGGACGGAACGCTTTCTCGCCGCCCCCCGCAGCTACGATCCCGTCCGCAAGACGGTGTACGAGACGGTGCTGCGCCGCGCCGCCGTTGCGGTGCAGGAGGCGGAGGAGCGCGTGGGGGAGCGCAACCTGCTCTATGTCGCCATGACCCGCGCCCGCGACAGGCTGCACCTCGTTTTGGAGGGGAAGGAGGGCGCGCTTTCGCCCGATTTCGCGAAGCGTTTTGCCGATTTCATCGATTTCAACGCCTGCGCCTCCTACTTCGGCGAGCGCGAAGAGGCGCGTCCGCCCATCCGCAGGGAGACCGCCGTTCCGCACGGCGACGCCCGCACGGCGGCACGCATCGACGCCTGCTTCTGCGCGCCCTATCCCCATGCGGCGAGCGTCAACATCCCGCTCAAGAGCTCGGCGACGGCGCTCATGCACGGCGAAGAGCAGCAGAGCCGCGCCCCGTCTCACCACGGCAAGGGGAGCTATTCCGTGGAAACGGGGCTCGCCTACCACGCGTTTTTGGAGCACGTCCGCTTCGGCGAGGACGTCGGGGCGGAGCTCGGGCGGATGCGGGCGGAAGGGGAGCTCGGCGAAGAGCAGCTCGCCCTGCTCGACGGGGAGACGCTGCGCAAGATCCTCGCCATGCCGTCGTTTTCGTCGCTTTCGGGGAAGAAGATCTGGCGCGAGCGGAAGTTCCTGCTCTCCGCGCCCGCCCGCGACTTTTTGCCGAACGGCACTGACGACGAGGTGATCTTTCAGGGCGCCGTCGACCTTCTCGCCCAAGAGGAGAACGGCTATCTCATCCTCGATTACAAGTTCTCCGCCCGCAGCGACGAGGAGATCCGCTCCGCCTATGCGGTGCAGATCGCCCTCTACCGCCGCGCCGTCGCCTGCGCCATGGGGACGGACGAGCGCAACGTCCGCGCCCGCATTCTCAACATCGCCCTCTGCCGTGAAATAGAAATGTGAGTGTATTCGCCCTTTTTCGGCAATACGCCCCCTGATTTTTCCGCAAAAAGCGTCTATCCTTGAGCGGGAGTTTGCTCATGGAAATTTATTTGCGCTTGATAGAACTGTTATCGCGGGTGCCCGCATGGATCCCGCTCATCGTGTTCCCCGTGGCGGCGCTCGGCGCGAGCCTGTGCCTTGCGCTGTTCGGCGGACGCCGCTTTTACATCCCCGCGGCATGTGCGATCGCCGCCTGCGGTTTCGCCCTGATCGCCGCAAAGGGGGAGCTCACGGCCGCTTTCGTCTACATCGGCGCTGCGGCCGTTCTGTTTGTGCTGTTTTCGCTGTGCTTTCTGCTGCCGCGCGTCAGGCGCAAAAAGGGGGAGAGCCGCGGCGAGCGCATCTACAAAAAATTTCACGAGGAAGCCGAGCGCCCCGCCCCCGACGCCCTTCCGCCCAAAGTCTGTTGCTTCGAGGAACCCGCCACCGCCGAGGAGAGCGGCATGCGCCTTGTGTACGTCACTTCGCTCATCAACCGCCTGAAGGGGTGCAAACTGACCCCTGCCGACAGGTTGGAGTTGGAGGCGCTGGGGCGCTCCGTCGACGGCTGCCGCGGCAGGTCGCTTACGGGGGAGGAACTCGCCTCGCTCAACGACTGCCTCGCCGCCGTTCTCAAACTCACGGCAAAATACAAGCTCTGATCGCATAACTACATCATATTCCGCACGCAGTCGGCCGCACTCACGGTCGGCTGCAGTTCAATGTTCTTATTGTCCGTCCGCCCATTTCCCCCGCCGCGCCCCTTGCATTTCCGCGCGCGGTATGCTATAATGTTAGGCGGAGAGGGCGCAACGGCGCCGCTTTTCGACTACGAAGAGGGAGAAATGTTATGGGAGAAGAATTTTGGAAGAACACGCCCAAACTCGGCTTCGGGCTGATGCGTCTGCCCAAGACGCCGAGCGGAAAGATCGACATCGGGCAGACCAAGACGATGGTAGACATGTTTTTGGCCGCGGGCTTTACATATTTCGACACGGCCTACGTCTACGATAACGGCGACTCGGAGCGCGCGGCAAAGGCGGCGCTCGTCGACCGCTACCCGCGGGAAAGTTTCACGCTCGCGACCAAACTCAACGCGTGGATGGGCAAGCGGGACGAACAGAGCGCGAAGGGGCAGTTCTACACCAGCCTGGAGCGCACCGGCGCCGGCTATTTCGACTACTACCTGCTCCACGCGCTGCAGCGCAACAACTACACGCTGTACGACGATTTCCACATCTGGGACTTCGTCAAGGAGCAGAAGGCAAAGGGGCTGATCCGCCGCTACGGCTTCTCCTTCCACGCCGATCCCCAACTCTTGGACGAACTTCTCACGCTGCATCCCGACGTCGATTTCGTCCAGCTGCAGATCAACTATGCCGATTGGGAGAACGCGGGCGTTGCGTCGCGTGCGTGCTGGGAGACCGCGCGCAGGCACGGCAAGCCGATCGTCATCATGGAGCCCGTCAAGGGCGGTGCGCTTGCGAAGCCCATTCCCGCCGTTGCCGAAATTCTGAAGGCCGCCGACGCCTCGGCTTCCCCCGCGTCGTGGGCGATCCGCTTCGCCGCCTCGCTCGAGGGCGTCATCACCGTGCTGTCGGGCATGTCGAACATCGCACAGATGCAGGACAACATCTCCTACATGAAGCAATTCAAGCCGCTCGACGACGGCGAAAGGGCGGTCATCGCACGGGCGCAGGCCGCGCTCTACGGCGACGCCGCCATCGCGTGCACGGGGTGCCGTTATTGCGTGCCCGGCTGCCCGAAAGCCATCCCCATTCCCGATATTTTCCGCCTGATGAACCGCCGCGGCGACCCTGCTAAGGCCGTAAAGCGGGAATATTCCGCCGTCACGGAGGGCAAGGGGCGGGCGTCCGCCTGCATCCGCTGCGGCAAGTGCGAAAACGCCTGCCCGCAGCACCTGCCCATCCGCAAACTGCTCGCGCGCGGCGCAGGGGAGTTGGAGGAAGTATGACCGACCTGCAGACGGTAAAAAGCAACTTGGCGGGGCACACGCTGTGCCTCTGCCGGGGCGGGCGGTGCATGTTCAGCGAGAAGCGCGGCATCGCGCCCATGATGGAATTTATCGCGAGCGGGGCGCAGCTTGCGGGCTCCAGCGCAGCGGATATCGTGGTCGGCAAGGCGGCTGCGCTGCTGTTTGTAAAGAGCGGCATCGTCGCCGTTTTTGCGCAAACGCTGTCGGTTTCGGGCAAAAAAGTGCTGGAAGAACACGGCGTCCGCGTGGAGTTCGGCGAGCTCGCGGAGCGCATCGTCAACCGTTCGGGCACCGACATCTGCCCCATGGAGAAGGCGGTCGCGGACTGCGACGACGCCGACG
>CANRFD010000039.1 GCA_947629845.1 uncultured Clostridia bacterium | reverse complement strand
ACGTGCGCGAGGGGAGCAGGTATTTCTACCTGACGCAGCTCGCCGCCAAGTGCACGGCAAAGCGCATGGTGCCCGACTACATCTCCGAGAAGAAGATGCTCGAGTTCAAGGTGGACAAGAACGGGGAGGGGCACTGCTACACCTGCATGGGCTGCCGCAGCTTCCTTACGCCCTACGTCGACGAGAACGGCAAGCCCAAGTATTACGGAAGGTTCAACCAAGGCGTCGTGACGATCAACCTTGTGGACGTCGCACTCTCCTCGAGCGGGAACATGGAGAAGTTCTGGAAGATCTTCGACGAGCGGCTCGAGCTGTGCTACAGGGCGCTCATGTACCGCCACAACCGCCTGAAGGGCACGCTCTCCGACGCCGCGCCCATCCTTTGGCAGTACGGCGCGCTCGCACGCCTGAAGAAGGGCGAGACCATCGATAAACTGCTCTACGGCGGGTATTCGACCATCTCCCTCGGCTATGCAGGCCTCTATGAGTGCGTGAAGTACATGACGGGCAAGTCGCATACCGACGTCTCGGCAAAGCCCTTCGCGCTCTCTGTGATGCAGCACATGAACGACAAGTGCAAGGAGTGGAAGAAGAAGGAGAACATCGATTTCTCGCTGTACGGCACGCCGCTCGAGAGCACGACCTATAAGTTCGCGAAGTGCCTGCAGCAGCGGTTCGGCGTCATTCCCGGCGTGACCGACAAAAATTATATCACGAACAGTTACCATGTGCACGTCACCGAGCAAATCGACGCCTTCACCAAACTCAAATTCGAGAGCGAGTTCCAGCAGCTTTCGCCCGGCGGCGCGATCTCCTATGTGGAAGTGCCCAACATGCAGGACAATATCCCCGCCGTCATCTCGGTGATACAGTACATCTACGACAATATCATGTACGCCGAACTCAACACCAAGAGCGACTATTGCCAGGTGTGCGGCTACGACGGCGAGATCGCCATCGTGGAGGAGGACGGAAAGCTCCTCTGGGAGTGCCCGTTCTGCCACAACCGCGACCAGTCCAAGATGAACGTCGCGCGGCGCACCTGCGGCTACATCGGCACGCAGTATTGGAACCAGGGGCGGACGCAGGAGATCAAGGACAGGGTGCTGCACCTGTAAGCAGGCCGCGGCATGCGGCTTCGGGGCGGTGAGAACGCCGCGCACGGCCGCGTACGGGCGGCGCTTGGGCAAGATATGAACTATGCGGAGATCAAAAAATACGATATCGCAAACGGAGAGGGGGTGAGAGTCTCCCTCTTTGTTTCGGGTTGCAGGCGGCACTGCAAGGGGTGTTTTAACAGTATCGCCTGGGATTTCGCATACGGAAAGCCCTTTGACGGGGCGGTGGAGGAGGAGCTGCTTGCGGCGTTGGCGCCCGACTACATCGCGGGGCTCTCGCTGCTCGGCGGCGACCCGTTCGAGCCCGAGAACCAGCGGGCGCTTCTGCCGTTCGTGCGGCGCGTGAAGGAGCGCTTCCCCCAAAAGAATATTTGGTGCTATACGGGCTACACGTTTTGCGGCGGCGCGCTTGCCGAGAGCCGCGTGAACACCGAGGCGACCCGCGAGCTCATCTCCCTGATCGACGTCTTGGTGGACGGCAAGTTTACGGAGGAGCTCAAGGATATCCGCCTGAAATTCCGCGGTTCGTCCAACCAGAGGGTCATCGACGTGCAGAAAACGCTCAAAGAGGGGAACGTTGTGCTCTACCTCGCCTGAATACGCGAAAATCGCGGGAAAATATGCCGCGATTTTCTTTTTGAATGTTTGACGAAGCCGCAAAAATGCGATATAATAAACGATAAGAAAAAGGAGTATCTCTATGAATAAATTACAGTTGAAAAGATATGCGAAGCTGCTCGCCAAGACGGGCGTCAACGTGAAGAAGGGGCAGCACGTCATCGTGCAGGCGGAGCTCGATCAGCCCGAGTTCGTGGAATACGTCGTGGAAGAGCTCTACCGCGCGGGCGCGGGCAAGGTGACGGTGGAATGGTCGCACCAGCCGCTCGCCTCCGTTCACTACAAATATCAGAAGCAGGAATCGCTGGAAAAGTTTGAAAAATGGGAGCTCGAGAAGCTCGAGTACGGCGCAGAGGCGCTGCCCGCGCGGCTGTACCTCGAATCCGCCGACCCCGACGGGCTCAACGGCATCGATCAGGAGAAGTTCACCGCCGTGCGTTCGGCGCGGACGAAGATCGTGAAGCCGTACCGCGACAGGATGGAGAACCACTATCAGTGGTGCATCGCCGCCGTGCCCGGCAAGGCGTGGGCGAAGAAGGTGTTCCCCGGACTTTTGGCGAGCACCGCCGTGGAGAAGCTGTGGGACGCCATCCTTGCCGCTTCCCGTGCGGACGGCCCCGACCCCGTGCGCGAATGGCACCGCCACAACGACGAGCTTGCGCAGCGCTGCGACTATCTCAACCGGCTCAAGCTGGTCGCGCTTGAATATAAGTCGTCCAACGGGACGGATTTCCGCGTAGGGCTCATCGAGAACAGCCGCTTCTGCGGGGGCGGGGAGGAGACCATCGAAGGGGCGTACTTCAACCCCAACATTCCCTCCGAGGAGATCTTTATTTCCCCCAAGGCGGGCGACGCGGAGGGCATCGTGTATTCGACGAAGCCGCTCTCCTATCAGGGCGAACTCATCGAGAACTTCTCCGTGCGCTTCGAGGGCGGCAAGGTCGTGGAAGTGAAGGCGGAGAAGAACCAATCGTTGCTCGAGAAGATGATCTCGATGGACGAGGGCGCGGCAAAGCTCGGCGAAGTGGCACTCATCGCCTACGATTCTCCCATCAACAACGCCGGCATCCTCTTCTACAATACGCTGTTCGACGAGAACGCGAGCTGCCACCTTGCGCTCGGCAGAGGTTTCAACGAGTGCGTAAAGGGGTATGAAAATATGACCCTCGAAGAGATCCATGCGAAGGGCATCAACGACAGCATGATCCACGTCGACTTTATGATCGGGAGCAAGGACCTCGAGATCGTCGGCGTGACGAGGACGGGCGACCGCGTGCAGATCTTCAAAAACGGAAACTGGGCGATCTGATCTGCGGGTCCGCCGCAGTTTTCGGCCGCGGCACAACGCATGCAAATACTTTTTTTGAGAGACGGAGGCAAATTGTATGATCAAAATTGATATTTTTTCCGGATTTTTGGGCGCGGGCAAGACGACGCTCATCAAAAAGTTGATCAAAGAGGCCTATCGGGGCGAGAAGGTCGTGCTCATCGAGAATGAGTTCGGCGAGATCGGCGTGGACGGCGGATTTTTGCAGGACGCCGGCATCGAGATCACCGAGATGAACTCGGGGTGCATCTGCTGCTCGCTCGTCGGCGACTTCTCGAAGGCGTTGAAGGAGGTCGCGGCAAGATTTTCGCCCGATCGCATCGTGATCGAGCCCTCGGGCGTGGGGAAACTTTCCGACGTCATCAAGGCCGTACAGCGCGCCGCGGTGCCCGAAAGCCGTCTCAACGCGTTCTGTGCCGTGGTGGACGCCAAGAAGTGCAAGGTCTATCTGAAGAATTTCGGCGAATTTTTCCTCGACCAGGTCGAGAATGCGAGCTGCATCGTGCTCTCCCACACGGCGGACGCCAAAAAGACGGCGGAGGCCGCGGAGCTGCTGCGGGAGCACACGGGCGTCACCATTGTGACGACCGATTGGGACGATTTGAACGGCAAGGATATCCTCGCCGCGATGGAAAAGACGGACAGCCTGAATGCGGAGCTTGAAAAACTTGCCCGCGAGGCCGAAGAGGAGCACCATCACCATCATCACGACGGCGAGGAGTGCGACGATCCCGACTGCGAATGCCACCATCATCACCATGATGACGAGGACGACGACGAGGACGAACACGAACATCACCATCATCACCATCATGACGATGACGACGACGATGATGACGACGAGGACGAGCATGAACACCATCATCACCATCACCACCACGCCGACGAGGTGTTCTCGAGCTGGGGCACGGAGACCTCCGCGGTCATTTCCGAGGAAAAACTGCGCAGTGCGCTCGGCGCGCTCGCCTCGGGCGAATACGGGCAGATCCTGCGCGCGAAGGGCATCGTGAACGGCGGCGGGAAGTGGCTGTACTTTGACTATGTGCCCGAGGAGATCGACATCCGCACCGGCAATGCCAACGTCACGGGCAGGCTGTGCGTGATCGGCTGTAAGATCGACGAAGAAAAACTGAAAACGCTGTTTTTGGGGTAAATATGGAGCAGGAAATTCCCGTCTACCTCTTTTTGGGGTTTCTCGACGCGGGAAAGACGAAGTTCATACAGGAGACGTTCGAGGACGAGCGGTTTGACGACGCCGAGGAGCGGACGCTGCTTCTCGTGTGCGAAGAGGGGGAGGAAGAGTACGATCCCTCGCGCTTTGCCGTGAAAAAATACGCGATCGAGACGATCTCGCAGGAGCAGCTGCAGCTTGCGACGCTTCAGGGCTTTATGAAGAAGCACAGACCCGAGCGGGTGGTCGTGGAGTACAACGGCATGCTTACGCTCGACCGATTTTTCGAAGCGATGCCCGACGGCTGGGCGATCGCGCAGGTGATGACCTTCTTCGACGCGGCGACCTTTGAGAGCTACAACAAGAACATGCGCCAGCTCGTATTCGACAAGATCCAATACGCGGATATGGTGGTGTTCAACCGCTTCAAGGGGGAATACGCCAAGGAGGACTTTCATAAGATCGTGCGGGCAGTGTCGCGCCGCCCCGGCATCGTCTACGAATATGTCGGCGGCAAGGCGGAATATGATGAGATCGTCGACCCGCTTCCCTTCGATATCGACGCGCCGATCGTGGAGATCTCCGACCGCGACTACGCCTTTTTCTACCGCGATCTCACCGAGGACATGCAAAAGTACGACGGAAAGACGGTGCGCTTTAAGGGGCTCGTCGCCGTCGACCGCAAGATGCCGCGCGGCACCATCGTGGTGGGGCGGCACATCATGACCTGTTGCGAGGCGGATATCACGTACAGCGGGCTCGTGTGCCTGCATACCTCGCTTTTGCCCTTCAAGACGCGCGACTGGGTCACCGTGACGGCGAAGATCAAGTTGGAATACCACCAAATTTATCGCCAGAAGGGGCCCGTGCTGCGGGCGAGTTCCATCGAGCCCGCCTCGCCGCCCGAGCAGGAGCTTGCCACCTTCTATTGAGATAACGCCTTTCGGCGGGAAAATTTTGAGCAAAGGATGGGGGAGAGAACATGAAAAAACTTGTCGTATACTATTCCATCGGCGGAAATACCCGTGCGGTCGCAAAGCGCATCGCGCGGACGCTTCGCGCGGACATCGCGGAGATCAGAACGGTGAACGCCTATCCCGACGACTACGACGTCTTGGTGAGCCTCGGCAAGAAGGAGGTGGAGAGCGGGTACATTCCGCAGATCGTGCCCCTCTCAGCAGACCTTACACAGTACGAGACGGTGATCATCGGCACCCCCGTTTGGTGGTATACCTATGCGCCCGCCGTCAAGACCTTTATGAAGAACGTGAAGTGGGCGGGGAAAAAGGTGTACCCGTTCGCCACCAACGGCGGCTGGCTCGGCCACACGCCGAGCGATTTCCGCAAGGCGCTGCGCGGCGCGGAGGTCGGCCCCGTTCTCAATGTGAAGTTCGAAGAGCACAAGCAGATCACGCCCGATTCCGCCATCAAGGAATGGTTGGCGGGGATCAAATGATCGCGGAACTCTCCGGGCTGCTTCGGTCGCAATACGGCGACCTTGCGGAAAAGATCGAAGAGGGATATCGCATGGAGCGAGCTACGACCTTTCGCGTGAACCGTCTGCGCGGACAATTCGACGCAGCACGGGAGCTTGCGGCCTTGGGGATCTCCGTGCACGGCGTCGCTTGGTACAGCGACGCCTTTGTCGCAGAGAACGCAGACGCAAAGGCGCTGTGCGGGACGCCCTTCTACGAGAGGGGAAATTTTTATTTGCAGAGCCTCTCTTCCATGCTCCCGCCCCTCTATCTCGACCCGAAGGCGGGAGAAAGCGTCCTCGACATGACGGCCGCGCCCGGCGGAAAGACGACGGAGCTGTGCGCGCTTTCGGAGGGGAAGGCGCTTGTCACCGCATGCGAGCGGGACAGGGTGCGCTACGAACGCATGCAGTTCAACTTTGCGCGGCTGGGCGCGACGCGCGTTACCGCCATGTGCAGGGACGCGCTGACGCTCGACGACGCGTTTTCCTTCGATAAAATATTGCTCGACGCGCCGTGCACGGGGAGCGGGACGGTAACGTATGCGCGGCCGCCGCGTTTTTCGGCGGAATATTTGGAAAAATGCGCGCTTTTGCAGGAAAAATTATTGAAAAAGGCGCTGCGGCTGCTGAAAAAAAACGGGACGCTCGTCTACTCCACTTGCTCGGTGCTGCGGCGGGAGAACGAGGAAATTTTGATGCGCTGCCTGAAGGGCGCGGCCTGCGAGCTCGAGCCCGTCGAGCCGCTCGAGGGGCTGCCTCTGCTGCCGAGCGAAGCGGGGACGGTATGCGTCTGCCCGACCGGGCTCTACGAGGGATTTTTCCTCGCCAAGATCAGAAAGCTGTAACCTGACCCGACCGCCCCGCGGACGGGTCTTTTCACAGGTCGAAGAGGGAGATTTGGCTTCCGTCGTTTTTCAGGTAGCTCACCTGCACGCCGCGCATGACGGTGTCCGTCTCCCTGATGTTGCCGATGAGCAGCGGGGAGCGGTCGTCGTGCAGGGCGCGGTTTTCCCACACCTTTTCCGCGTCGGTGTTGGTAAAGCAATACTTGCAGAGGTTGGGACAGGTATTGTAGAAGCCGACGTCGCGGCTCTCGAAGCACTTGCAGCCGCGGCGGTTGCCGTTGTGCTTGGCCTCGCGGAAGGCGCAGTTATTGGCCTTGCCGAGGATATCGAGCGTCACGCAGCCGCTCTCGGATACGCCGTATTCCGCATAGCCCTTCCCGCGGCAGATCTGGATTGGGACGCCGTAGGACGCGGCGATCTTCCCGAAACCCGCCGCGATCGCCGCCTTGTCGCGCGGTTTGAGCGGGATGTAGTGCTCGATCTTCGGCATAGGGTTGAGTGGCAATTCCACAAAGCCGAAGATGCAGCGGTCGATCTTCCCCGAAAAGAGGCGGCAGAGGGTATGGAACACGTCGAGGTGGCGTTCGAGGGGATATTCCTTGGTGAAGAGCACGGGGTCGTACCGCCACGCGACGCGGCGGCTGCCGACGAGATCGGACAGGGCGAGAAGGCACCGGGCGCTCTCCTCCACGCTCGGGATGTTGGGCTCCAGATCGGCGCCGTACGGGGTGACGGTGTAATGGAAGTAGGTGCGGTATCCGGCCGCGAGGCGCGCCGCGTTGTCGAGGAACGGCAAATAATTTTTTGAGCAAAACAGGACGGCGTCGAGCTTATCTGGGGAGATCTCGTAGCGCACGACTTTGTTCGGGAAGAGGGGATTGCGCAGGCAGACGTAGCCCTCCGCAAACCTGTTCATGAGCCACGTTCCGTAGTGGTTGACGATGTCTGTTTTTCCGCCGACGTTCAGGATCATGTTTTCACCTTGTTTTTTCTCATTATAGCGTAAAACGCCGCGAAAATCCAACATAAAATCAAAAATGCACGGGAGAATTTCCCAAAAACGCCCGCCGAAAGGGCGATGATGTTTCATTACTTGCTTGACGGCGGGCGGTGAGTCTGTTATAATTATAAATGAATTGAAATGCGAGCAGAGCGGGAAATGCGCAGAGAGCGTTGCTTTCCCGGATTTTCGGAGAAACTATGGCTGATTTCCGTTATATGAACGAGCAATTCGAACTCTTCTTCCGGCAGGCGAAGGAGGACTACCGCCGCGGCGAGCTGGCGCTTGCAAAGCGCAACTTTATGCTTGCGGCCGAGCAGCTGTTGAAGATGGCGAAGGAGAGCGTCGGTGAAACGCAGAAAAAATATTACAGCCGCGCAAAGGAGCTCATCGCCTTGGCGGACTCCATTACGCCGCCCGCAAAGGAGCAGGGGGGCGTTCCCGCGCCTGCGGAGCCCCAAAAACCGGAGAAGGACGCTAGCAGCGCGCCGCCGAAGAGGACGGAGCCCCAAAAGCCTGCGGCTCCCGGGAAGGACTTGCCGCCGGACAGACCGTCCGTCGAAGAGGCGCTCTATCATCTCAACGCGCTCATCGGGTTAAATACGGCAAAGGCGCAGCTCAACGAGTGGGTCAAGCAAGTGCGCGCCATTATTTCGCGATGCAAGCGTGGCTACGGCTCGATGCAGCAGTTCAACCATCATTTTGTGTTTGTCGGAAACGCCGGTACGGGCAAGATGACGGTGGCGCACGTTGTGGCGCAGATCTGCTATTCGCTCGGCATCATAAGCAAGGGGCACCTTGTGGTGTGCCGCCAGCGCATTCTCGCTGCAAGCAACGGCAGCCCCGCGGAGAAGATGCGCGAGGTGATAAAACAGGCTACGGGAGGCGTGCTCGTCATCGACGACGCGTCCACGTTCGCCGGGAGAGCATCCGATAACCCGGAGGAGGAGCTCATCGCCCTTGTCGACGAGATGAAGCGGCGGGACGATCTGGTCGTCATCGTGATGGGAAGCGAGGCGCAGCTGGATCGCTTCTTCGCGATAAATCCCGCGCTGCGGCGTGCGTTCGCCACTTTTATTACCTTTGACGATTATACGGCGCCCGAACTTTTCCAGATCTTTACGTCGCTCTGCAGAAAGGCGCAGTTTACGATCGCGCCCGACGCGCTGATGGAGCTGAAGCGCTACTTCGAGGAGAAGCGCAGGGGGCAGGAGGAAGCCTGTGGCAACTCCAACGAGGTGTTCAAACTCTTCGACGAAGTCGCGGCGAGGCAGGGGAAGCGCACCGCAAAACTTGCCGACCCGAGCGACGCGCAGCTTGCCGAGATCACGGTAGAGGATCTGCCCTTTGCCCGCGGCGGGGCGGGAACAACGGAAGCGGGCCGCAGCGGCACGGCCAATTCGGGCGGACGTACCCCCGCGGGCTCCGATCCGTCCAACGCAAAACCGCACGCTCCCGCACAGCCCGAGGATAAGGTGATGGACGAGAACGTCACCACCGACCCCGAATTTCAGTTCAATTGGGACAATTTGCCGTCGATCACCTTCGATGACATCGCCGGGCTCGAAAACGTAAAGGACGTTGTAAGGGTGAAGGTGCTTTTGCCGCTGCAACACCCCGAAGTGTTCGAGGGATATGTGAGAAAAAGCGGCGGCGGGCTGCTGCTGTACGGGCCTCCCGGAACGGGCAAGACGATGATCGCCGCGGCCATCGCAAACGAGATCGGGGCGAAGTTCTGCTCGGTGAAGCCCTCCGACCTGCTCCACCAAGGAGCGGGCAATACCGAAAAGGCCGTCCGCGCCCTGTTTGCGCAGGCACGCCGCTTCCCTTGCGCCGTCATCTACTTCGATGAGATGGATTCCATTTCTCCCAAGACGACCAAGTCGCAATATGCAAAGCAAATGCGCTCGGAATTGCTTGCGCAGTTGCAGGGCATCGAGGAATACGGCGAGGAGAAGGACAATATCCTCTTCCTGATCGCCGCAACAAACAAGCCGTGGGAGATCGACAGCGCGTTCGTGCGCCCCGGCAGGTTCGGCACGCGCATCTATGTCGGCTTGCCCGACGTGCCCGCCCGCAAATATATGATCACGCACCGCCTCGACAAGATCCGCGGCAAGGGCGTCGTAAAAGTGGGGAATGTGGACGTTGACAAGGTCGTCGAGGCGACGAACGGGTTCAACGGCGCAGATATGTCTAACCTGTTCGACCGCGTGGAGGAACTCTCCGCCCTGCGTGGACTGAAATCGGGCGTGAAGATGATCTTGCAGGAGGACTTTGAAAAGGCGCTCGAGCAGATCTCCTCCTCCGTGCAGAGCGCGGATATCCAAAAACTTCTCGAATGGAAGAAGGCAAACGACTGAACATCGGCGCATTGCGCTTCAACTTGAAAAATGCAGCACAAAGGCACAAAAATTCTGAATACGGAGCGGCTGATCCTTCGCCCGTGGAAGGAGAGCGACGCCGAAGAGGCGTTTGCGCATTGGATGAACGACCCCGACGTCACGAAATATCTCACCTGGACGCCGCACGGGGACATCGAAGTGACGCGCGCCCTTCTCAAACTGTGGGAAAAAGAGAGCGCGGAGCCGCATAACTACAAGTGGGCGATCGTCCTGAAAGAGGGGAACGTGCTCATCGGCGACATTGCCGTTGTGCGTGCGGACGCTTTTCAGGAACGCGGCACGCTCGGCTACTGCATGGGCAAAAAATGGTGGGGGAAGGGCATCATGACCGAGGCTCTTTCCGAAGTTCTGCGCTACTGCTTTGAAGAAGTGGGGTTTTACCGCATCGACGGCGAGCATGCGGCGGAAAATATCGGCTCCTCCCGCGTCATGGAAAAGTGCGGGCTGGTTTACGAGGGGACGCGCAGAGAGTGCTTCCGCTGTCCCACGACGGGCGAACGCGTGGATATCGTGGAGCGCGGCATTCTGCGGGAAGATTATTTCAAAAACAGAAAGGGGTAAATTCCCGACGGAATATGCAGGGCGAGGGCGGTTTGCCCTCGCTTTTCGTATAGAAAAAGACCGACCTGACCCGCCAAGGCAAGCTCACGCCTAAATGCCATCAGATACTCTTTCGCTTGATTTTCTCTGTGCGGCTGTGATATAATGAAAACGATAAACAGGAATTTAGCGGAGGAAGTATGCCGTCGAGCAAGGGATATTTGAATTTCATTTTAGAGCAGCTTTCGGGCTTAGAGGACATCACCTACAAGCCTATGATGGGTGAATTTCTGATTTACTACCGCGGCAAACTTGTCGGCGGGATCTACGACGATAGACTGCTTGTGAAGCCCGTGAGATCTGCTTTATCCTATTTGCCCCAAGCGGAGTATTCCTTGCCGTATGAGGGCGCAAAGGAAATGCTCAATGTGGACAATGTGGACGATAAGGTCTTTTTGAAAGGTCTATTTGATGCAATGTATGACGACCTGCCAATGCCGAAAATAAAAAAGCGGTAAATTTCAATTTACGGAGATTACAAAGAAAGCGAGGGCTGTTTGTCCTCGCTTTTTGCGCCGCGGAGCGGCGCGCTTGTCAAGACAAGCTCACGCCTAAATGCCAAATGGAATTTCTGACCGCTTGATTTTTCTGTGCATTTATGATATGATGGGAACGATAAGTGTTAATTTAGCGGGGATAATTAAAGAATGAATGCAATTGAAGAAATGATACGAAATAAGAATTTCAAATACGAGCCGCCTTATTTTTATAACAATCCTTTTTCATTGCGGTGTGAATTGGGTATTGGCGAAAGCAACGAGGCATATTTGACTATCGCAAAGAAAAGAGCGGCGGAAATTTTTAATATTCTATTTGAAAACAATGTCGATTTGTTCTTCTT